>JBCDCH010000042.1 GCA_039182125.1 Planctomycetota bacterium | reverse complement strand
CTGCTCGATCAGGATCTCGAAGTTGGCGTTGGGCAGGTACGGGTCGTGGAACTTGGACACATAGGTCTTGGTGGTCGCGTCCCAGCGGATGGCCTCCGGGTAGAACAGGCCGAGTTGGGTCAGGTTCCGCCCTTCGATCTCGCCCTGTGAGACGCCGGGCACCGGCCCGTCGTACGCGATCGTGAACTCCTGCCGGGGCGCATCGACTTCAAGCGTGACGCCGGTGACCGACACCAACAGCCGGCGTTGTTCGAGCACCTCGCACGCCGCGGCCGCGACGGACGGATGTGAACGCCGGTCTTGTAAGAACCACTGCCCAAGACGACGGCCGATGCTTCCGATTGTCATGGCGAAGTTCAGGCAGAGATGTTTCGAACGGGTTGCGAACGAGGGCCCGATCATACATCCGTGCTTTGAACACGCAATGCTGTCCAACGTGGCATGCCGGGACTCTTCGTCCACACTGCGGACCAGCCGCACCGCACGCCGGTGACGGGACCGTCGGGCGTGTGATGCGGCTGTAAATCCGCGTGTCGTTGGTTGCCGAACCTTACCGCCGCCGACGCAGCATCAGGCCGCCGAGGGCTAGCATGCCGAGGCTTGTCGGTTCGGGGATGGCGGCGGCGGTGAGCAGGACGTTGTCGAGGCCGGCGTCTTCCTGGTTTTGGGTGCCGTCGTTGTCGACGACCTCGAAGGGCAGGATCATGCGGTCGACGCTGGCGAGGATCTCGGTGGGGGTGAGCGTGGCCGGGCCGAGCAGGTCGCCGACCGTGCCGCCGATCGGAACGTCGAAGCCGAAGAGCGTGCCGAGTTCGGAGACCTGCAACTCTTGCACCGGGACGAAGTCGCCGCCGTTGTCGGCGGTGTCGAAGGCAAGTTCGAACGAGTTCCAGTCCGGTCCGGGCGTGGGGGCGTCGCCGATCCAGATCAGTGCGTTGAGGTCGTCGACGTCGCCGGAGAAGACCGCGACGGTCAGCGGGGAGATACCGGAGTTGGGCGTGCCAGCGTCGAATAGTGCGTAGTCGAAGCTGAGGGTTCCCCCGACGTAGGCCGAGAGGTCGCCGCGGAACTTAGCCGGGGCCGAAGCGAAAGAAGAAGGTTCTTCAATGGCGTCGGTGAGTTCGGCGTAGCCGCCGGGATTGCCCCCGGTGGCGCTGTGGACCATGTCGGTGGTGTTGTCCACTTCGGTGAAGTCGACGCCGAGCGGAATGACCGACACATCGACATCGAAGCCGAGAGCCGACCAGCCGTCGAGGTCAGTGTCGAAGGTGGAACTGATGGGTGCCTGGGCGTGTGCCGAGCTGGCAGCGGCCAGCAGGAGCGCGGCCGCGAACGGGCCGGCGATGAGTGAGCGTTGCATCTGGAAATCTCTCCCTTGGACGTGACCGACCAGCGAACGCGAGGCGCCGATCGATGGGTTTCAGGTTGGTTACGTCACGCCGACCGACCGGCCGACGTCCTCGAAGATACCTCCGCCAACTCTATCACGCAAGAATCTTCATATCGGACTAACCGGATGAAACACGCGGAAACACGGGAGGGAAGCCTGCAAATCCGGTTCAGACCGGACTTTCCGGATCAAGGCGGGTTTATCCCAACTCGGCCAGACGGCGTTCGAGGTCGGCCTGCTCGTCCTGTTTGGCGGTGCGGTTGGCGACGGCGGTGGTGGCGGCCCGCCAGGCGTCGTCGTCGCGGAAATCGGCCGGCAGCTTTTCGACCGCCACCTCGCCGAGCGCGATGTGATGCTCGGCGAGGCGGGCGTTCAACGCCGACTGTCGGCCGACGATCTCGGTGCGCTGGCGTTCGAGTTCGGCCAAGGCCGCGCGGTGGGTTTGGTCTGCGTCGCTGCGGGCATCCTGCTTGGACTTGAGGTCGCCGCGGGCGGCGTCCAGGGCATCCTCGGCGGCGGTCGCCTCGTCGGCCGCGCGGCGGGCGGTATCTCGGATGCCGTCGAGATTGTCCGGCGAGACATCGAGCAACTCGGCCGCCGCTCGCAGTGCTGCCGCCGTCTCGGACGCGTCGCATTCGATCGGGGCACTTTGGAGTTGCGTCAAAAACGCCGCGGTGCTGTCCTTCGCGCCGGTCGCCGCCGACTTCCAAGGCGCGAGCGCTTCACGCAGGGCGGTGTCCGCGTCGGTCCTGGCTTGGTCGGCGGCCGTCTTGGCGGACTCGGCGTTGGAAACGACCTGCTCGGCTTCGGTGATCGCGGCGTCGGCTTCACGTAGGGCTACGTCGTGAGCGGCTTCGGCGGTCTCGCGCTCACCGGCCAGTTCGTCCAGTTCCGCGTCCAGACCGGCCGACTCGTCGGCGGCGTCATTGAGTGCGACCGTTGCCGGCAGGCCCGCGAACTCCATCCGCCCCAGCACGGCCCGCGTGGCCAGCGCGACGCCGAGCGTTTGCAGCGCCGAGCCGGCGGCCGCCTTGGCGCTGGTCAACTCCCCATGCACGCGGGCGAGGTCTTTGTTGAGCTGCCGGCGTTCGGTGTAGCGGCTGAACGCGCCCTTGATGCCGGAGAAAAAGCCGCCGTCTTCCCGCGCGGCTGCGGGGGCTGGCGGGGTCGACTGCGTGGCGGGTGCCGGCGGCTCGGCGACGGTCTCCGGTGGCAGCGGTGCGTCGCCGATCGCGACGCGGATGACGACGCCGTGATCGTTGGCGTCGCCGAGGATGACGGCGTCGCCGTGCTTGAGCGGCAGCGGTTTCACGACACGTTCGCCGTTGACGAAGGTGCCGTTGGTTGAGCCGTAATCTTCGACGAGCCAGGTCGTGCCGCGATCGTCCCGGCGGAACTGCCCGTGTCGGCCCGAGACCTTGCCGTCGATGTTGGCGTCGAACCGCAATCCCTCGTCGATGGACCGGCCGAACGGCAGGGCGTGACCGTTGAAGACGAACTCGGTGTCGGCCTTGGACCCGGTGACGAACGTGAGCCGAAGGCCATCGCTGCCGGCCGAGGGCGTGGCCGATTCGACGACGGTCGGAACCGGATCGGCCGGTGGTTGCGCCGACGCTTGCGCCGGAACTTCGGCCTGGGTTTCTGGCGTCGGCGATTGCGGAGTGTCTTCTTCGGGCATGGCTTTGGGCATGGTCGTCATGCCGGCCCATGCGTGCAACCGACAGACGGGGGGACAAAAGTGCCGGACCGGGATGGCCGGTTCGTGGCCGACGGGGTCTGGGTTTCGATTGCGTGGCCCCGCACCGGCTTTAACATCGCATGGGAGGCCGCCATGCCCGACGACCACATGCCCGACGATCCAATGACCGACGACAACAAGATCATCATTCGTCACGCGAACAGTTCCCTCGCCGGTCGGGAAGACACGTTCGACAAGGACGTGATCACGCTCGGCCGACGCGAGGACAACGACATCGTCTTCGACGTCAACGTCGACACGCTCGTGAGCGGCAAGCACGCCGAGATCCAGGTCAAATCCTCCGACGGTGACACGGCCTCAAGCCGGGCGATCGTCGTCAACGACTGCGGCAGTCGCAACGGGACGTACATCAACGGTGTCAAGGTCGAGCGGCCCACGCCACTCGGCGTCAACGACCGCCTCACGCTCGGGCAGGGCGGTCCGGCGTTGTTGGTGAAATTCGCCGATCAGGTCGATGCCGCCGGGCCGGCGACGATGGTGGGTGGCGGGCCGGTGCCGCAGGGGCAGGCGTTCGAGGACGCGATGGCCGCCGACACGCCCTCGGTCCGTCCGTTCGGTGGCCCGCCCAAGCCCGCCGCCAGTCGGCCGGCCCACAAGCCCGGCGCCCCGGGCGCGATCGCCGGCCTGCCGCAAGGCAAGCAGACCGTCGGCCTCAACACGCTCATGGGTGTGGTCCACGAAACCACTCGCAAGGAACGCAAGCGGACCCTCACCGCGCTCGGTTGTGTCGGCGTGCTCTCGCTCATTCTCATCGCTGGCGTTGCCGGCTGGTTCGCGCTCAAGACATCGGGCCCGACCAGCGAGGAGCGCTGGGAGCAAGTCATCGCCGATACCCGCGGCAGCGTTTACATGGTCATCAAGTACCGCAACGTCGACGGCAAACCCGTCCGGCTCGGAAGCGGTACCGCGTGGAGTCTCGAGCCCGGCAAGCTCGCGACCAACGCCCACGTTGCCGAGATGATGAAGGACCTGACCGACGACGAGTTCGTCGTCGCCCGTCGCGGCAGTACCGACAACGACCTGCGGATGGTCGACTACAAGTTGCATCCGGGGTACGAGAGTTTCACGAAGCTGTACCGTGCGTACCGGCCGTACTTCCCGGCCGACGGATCGTTCATGCCGATGGTCGGCGGGGCGGACGTTGCGTTGATGATGGTCCACGAGGACGACATCGCGAAGCAGGTACCGCCGTTGGAACTGGCCGACGAAGTGTCCCTCCGGCCCGGGCAGTCGGTCGCTTACGCCGGCTTCCCCGCCGAAGGTGTGAGCGTCAACTACGACGCGCCGACGCCGGTGACCAAGAAGGGCGCGCTTACCGGCTTCTCCGGCCTCGCGCTCGACGACTCGACCAGCGGCAGCGAAGTGTTCATCCGTCACGACCTGCCAAGCCTCGGCGGTGCCAGCGGTAGTCCGATCGTCAACGGCGAAGGCAAGGTCGTCGCGCTCAACTTCGGTAACGACATGCAGGGCATCTCCGCCGACGGGTCGCGGCTCTCGGTGTCGGGCTTCGGCTATGCGGCCCCGGTCCGCTATCTCACCGAGCTACGCGACGGCGAAGCCACCGAAGCTCAGGCCAAGCGGAACGAAGCCTGGGAAGCGCGGTTCAAGTCGCTCTTCGAGCGCGGCATCGAAGACCCGCAGCGGTTCATGAAAGTCCTGGCAAGCAGCGAGTTCGATGCGCTGCGTGCGAACATGCCGGCGGTCATGGCCGGGCGGGAGTTGGTGGTCGTCAACGAAGGCTCGTTCGATCTGGGCCGGGCACCGATCCAGGAGGAGATCATCGTCAAGGGCCAGGGCCCGGTCGTCATGGTCGTCTGCAGTGAGCGCGGCGGCCATGGCATGCAGTTCATCATCGGCAACGACACCGAAGGCATCAATCGCGTCCCGGTCGGCCCCGAGGAGTTCGTCAACGCCTACTACGGCAGCTTCTTCCACGTCGCCGAGCCGAACATCACCGAGCTGACCATCCCCGTGAAGGTGTCGAGCCTCATGCCGACGAAGGTGCATTACATCGTCGTGCAGGCACGGAAGAAGTGACCCGCGCCATGGAGTCGCCCTACCCCAACCAGCTCTCGGGCATCACCGGCAAGTGGCAGTGGCTACTGTGGTTTTTCGTATGCCTGATCGGCGGATGCGTTTTGGCCGGAGCGTACTGGTTCGGGCGGATCGTGCCGTGGCTCGACTACATGGTGATCGTCATCGTCGCGCTGTTCCTCGGCGCGTTGATCAAGAGCTTCAACGACATTCGCAGCCTCGACCGTGAGGCGAAGCTGGCGAGCAAGCAGGTCAAGCAGCTCGTCGAACTCAACGACGTGGCCAACTTTCTCAAGCACAGCGAGCCGAGCGTGTTTCGTTCGCACATCCGGTCGCTGCACACGATCTTCCTCTCCGACACCAACATCCAGCAGGACTCGCTGATCGAGATCACCCACGCCCGGCTCGTCGCACGCAACAAGGTCGTCGAACTGCTCGGCAGCATCCTCATCACGCTCGGTCTCATCGGTACGATCATCGGCCTGCTCATTTCCATCGGCGGGCTCAGCGGCGTCCTCGGCACCGACGCGTCGGACATGGACGCGTTGCAGACCCAGATGCAGATCACGGTGAGCGGCCTCTCCACCGCGTTCTACACCACGCTCTTCGGCGCGATCTTCGGCGGCGTGGTGCTGCGCATTCTCACTAACGTGATCGATGCCAACATCCTCCGGTTCATGGCCCACCTCTCGGAACTGACCGAGGTGTACGTCCTGCCGGCGATGCGCCGAACGGCGGCGCGGCTCGAGGGCGAGGGGTACTACCGACGCATGGACGGTGCGGGATGAAGCTCGTCCCGCGACGGTCCGAGGGTTCGTTCTACGAGTCGTTCAGTGACTTGATCTTCTGCACGCTGGTGCTGTTCATCGTGATCGTGATGGCACTGGTGCTCAAGCTCGGACAAGCCGGCGGCGGTGGCGCGGGCGGCGCGGCGTTGGTGCCGACGGAACAACTCGACCAAGCCCTCGCCGACGCCAAGCAGCTGCGTGCCGAACTGGCCGACGCGGCGAGGCTTGCCGCACAAGCCCAAGCCGACAAAGCCGCCGCCGAGGATGAACTCCGTCGCGCCGCCGCCGAGTTCGCCCGACTCGCCGCCAAAGCCAAGGCCGACGCCGAGCGTGCCCTGGCCGACGCCGCTGCCGCGGCGGCGGACGCGACCAACGAGTTGGTCTTTCCCAACCGCTTTCAGGGTTCGACCGGGCAGACGTATTTCAATTTGATCGCACTGCCGATCGAGGGCGACGTTTGGGTCGCGTGGACCGACGCTGACATCAACGCACGCTGGTACCTCAACCGCAGCGGGACGCGCACGACAGACGGCCCGGACCCGGTGCGCGAGCTTTGCCGTGCCGTTCTCGATGACCAGATCACGATGATGCCGTTGGAGCAGTTTCTGCTCATGGCGCCCGACCTGGGCTTTGTCGATTACGACGAGCACATGGTCGTCAACGGCGCGGTCGCGTCGGCGGTGTACTTGGCGTGGCGGTTTCAGAATGAAGTCGGCGCTGGACCCGGCGCCGCGCGGCGTCTGCGTGATCTGATCGGCGGTCGAGACTTCGGCAGCACCACGTGGTACGACGATCACGAGGCCAACACCAAGCGCATGCGGGCCGATGTGCTCAACGCGTACCGAGAACAACTCAACTTTTCTTACGGGCCGACCCGCACCGACCCGACCTACCACCACGACCTGATCGACGAACGTTTCCGCGCCGTTCACCCGCGCGCCAACACCAACGGCAACTGGGTCCGTTTCACCGCCAACGGCGTCGGGCGTGTCCGTGTCGGCCGACTCTCGATGACGGCCAAGCAACTCAAAAACATCCTGCGCAGCTACGACCCGGGGGGCGGGTTCTATGTCGAGTATGTCGACGCCAACGGCGACCCGGCGGACCCGCCATTGTGGGTGATGGAACAGGTGCTGATTCCCGCCGGCATGAACGCCCGGATCGTGAACGAGGATGCGCTGCGCTAGGCACGCGGCCGCGCGGGTCAGTATGAAATGCCGAGCTGCTTGGCACCGGCGACGGCGGGGGGATAGCCGGCACGGGCGGCCTGGCGGAGGTAGCGCAGGCCAGCGTTCTGATCGTTAGCGTAGTTGAGCAGGTAAATCGCGTACTCGTGGGCGGCGGCGGCGTGGCCGGCGTTGGCCGCGCGCTGCAGTAAGCTTGTCGCATCGTTGAGCAGGATGGCACGTTGTCGATCACCCTCGGGGCGTTGTACCGCGGCCTGTCGGAGATAAATGCCCAGGCGCGCCATGGCCGGGACGTGATTCTGATCGGCCCCACGCTGCAGGTACGTCGCGCCGAGTTTCACGTCGGCCAAACGCCGGTTCGGGCCGCCCGCTTGGTGCTGCGTGAGAATGTCGCCGGCGTACACCATGGCTTCGACCTCGCCGCCCTCGGCCGCTTCGACCGCGTTCGACAGTGCGAGCCCGAAATCCTGGATCCTGGTGACGTCTCGAACCCCTACCAACTGCACGCCATATGGCGGATCTTTGTAGCGCAGAATCGTCTCGACGATCAACAAGCGCGCGGTCGGGCCGTCGGTGACCTCGGCGAGGGTGAGCAGCTCCGACCGCAGCCCGGGGATAAGCCGTTCGCGTTGGTCGGGGTCCGAAAGTTCGGCACGCAGTTCACGCAGCAAAGGCTCCGAAACGTCGCGGAGTTCACGGATCTCGGCGAAGGTTTTGGCTTGGCGGGCGGCGCTCAACAGCTTGTCGAGCATCGGTTCGAACCGTCGCTCCTTGGCCAGCGCCTGGGCATCGGCCAAGTGCTGGCTCATCGGTGGCTCGCGGTTGATCGTGACCCGCATCCGGTGTGTGGCGCGTTCGCCGTCCTTGTCGGTGGCGACGATGTCGATTTGGGATTCACCCGACGCCGCGGGGTTGGCCACGAGCGTCAACCACCACTTGGTGCGATTCGCGTCGTCACGTCTGGCCGAAGCGCTGGGAATGAGCGACGTGTTCGACGAGGTCGCTCGCACCGCGATGTCGTCGGGCGACTCCTGATCCGTCAGGGTGAACTCGAACTGGAGCACCATGGTGTCGAACTTGCCTTGAGCGGCTTCGGGCAGGCCGGCGAGCGTCGGAGGTGTGTTACGGGTCGGGGCCACCGGTGTGATCTCCAACTCGAACGTCGTCTGGCCCGTCGCGCCGTCGAGGTCCTTGGCGGAGACGGTCACGGTGGTTTGGCCGGCGGTGTTCGGGATCGTCTCGATGATGATCGCCCGGTCTTCACCGCCGCCGATCTGGCCGAACTCCTTGATCAGAGAGCTCGGCAGCACGTTGACTTTGTCGGTCTTGAACCGCAGCACGAGCTTGTCGGTGGGCGTGCGGTCGTCGGTGACGCGGAACTGGATCGGCCCGAGCGTCTGGCCGGCCACGACGGTCTGTGGCCCGATCGCGCTGATGACCGGTGGCTGGTTCGCCACCGGCGGGTCGGACCGATCATCGGGCTGGTCAGGATCATCACCGTCACCTTCGCCGGCGGTATCCGCGGCGTTCGCGGCATCGGCGGCGGCTTGGTCGGCTGCCCGCGCGGCATCATCGGCCGGATCGTCACCGGCTGTCGGCGTGACCTTTTCGGAACCCAGCCCGGTGTAGGCAAGGTAGTCGCCGTGCACGATCTGCCCCGCCCCCAGCACTCCGCCGATGCTCGCGATCAACAGGAAGAACAGCAGCACGACGGCGAGCACGAGCCACTTGCCGCGTCCGCCACTGCCGGTGGTCATGGTCGGCGGCGCGGGCGGGCGGTTGTCGGCTTGCAGGTCGGCGGGGATGCGGACGGCCCCGGGTTGGGGCCCGGACTCGGCGACGGTGGGGGTGTAGCCGCCGCTCTCGGCGACGGTCGCGGGGTACTGCGGGCCGAAGCCGGTGGACATCGCCGCACGGATTTCGGAGATGCGGTCGCGGTCGAGGCGGCTGGGGATGTCGTTGGTGCCGAAGGCGCTGTTGGCCTGCGGGTCGGCAAGTTCGGCCTGTCCGCCGACCTCGAGCAGCACCGGCGAGAGCAGCTGCAACACCTCTTGCGTTGACGGGCGTTCGTCGACCCGCTGGGCGGTCATGCGGTTGACCAGCACGCACAAGTCGTCGCTGACCGCGACATCGAGCTTGGACAAGTCGAACGCCTCGCCGTCGCAGACCGCGCGGATGATTTCGGGCAGGCTCTTGCCCATGTGCTGGTGCTCGCCGGTGAGCATGAACGCCAGCGTCAGACCCAGCGCGTAAACGTCGGAACGTTCGCCTGCGTTGCTCGCGTTTTCGAACAACTCCGGGGCCATGTATTGCGGCGTGCCGAGGATGGCGTTGGCGTGGGTGGCGAGCGTGTCGAACTGTTCGTGCTGCTTGGCGATGCCCAGGTCGGCGAGCTTGGTCGAGCCGGCGCGGGAGAGGATGATGTTGCTCGGCTTGATGTCGCGATGGACGACCTTCTTGCGGTGCAGCGCGGCCAGGCCCTTGGCGGTGTGCAGGGTCACCGTCAACGCCTCGGCGACGGTCGGCGGCCCGCGGCGCTGGACCCGGCCCTCGACGCTCTCGCCGTCGACCAACTCCATCACCGTGTAGTGCGTGCCGTTGTAGTCCGTGGTGTCGAGAACGGCGAGGAGGTTCTCGCTGCGGATCTGGGCGGCGAGCTTCGCCTCACGCTGGAAGCGGGCGACGAGGTCGGGGTTGTTCGCGGCGACATCCTTGCGGAGCACCTTGATCGCGACGTCGGTGTCGAGGTTGTAGTGCCGGGCGCGATAGACGACCGCCGCGGCACCTTCGCCGAGCCGTTCGATGATGATCGTCGGCGGCACGATCCGAAACCCCGACTGCAGCGGAAACCCCGCGAGCACGGGGTCGTCGAGGTGGGCATCGGTGCGAGGCATGAATGTGCGTGAAGGGTGTACGTCGGGGCCGAAACAGAAGATTCAGGAGGAGAATACACGACGATGTGCTTCTCATCTCCTGAATCTTCGTTCTCGATCCTCGGCTCGGCGGCTCAACTTGTCGGCAGCGTGTCGTCGGGGGCGAAGACGACCTGATACTCGTCGAGCTTGGGAACCTGCCCTTGACGCTGGGCGGATTGGATGTCGGCCAGACCTTCGTCGGAGAAGACGTAGGCGGTGTCTTCCGCCTCGCCGGTGGCGGGGTCGACGAGGATGTAGGTGTTTTCCTCGACCTTCTGGGCGACACGGGTGTTGTTGTCGCCGCCGGACTCTTCGAGTTGCTCGAGCTGTTCTTCGGGCAGGGTGTCACGGAAGTCCCGATAACGTTCCTCGGCCTGCCGTTTTTCGTACTCATCGGCCTCGCGGCGTTCTTCGATTTCCTTGCCGATGAAATAGCCCGCACCGCCGCCGATGGCCGCGCCGAGTAACGCGCCCACGAGTGCGCCGTTGTCGTCGTCGATCTGGTGGCCGATGACACCACCGAGCACCGCACCGCCGATGGCGCCGCCGATCGCGCCGCCTTCCTTCGTGCAGCCGCCGAGAGTCACGCCGGTCAAAAGAATGCCGCAGACCGCGGCCCGTTGGATCAGTTGAGATTGGCTCATAGAGTTTCCCTTGAAGTGTTCCCTGTCCGGGTTCGACACGCACCGGCGACGCCGGTGAGCATCGGTTCGATATTTTGCGTGTCAACCACACACGCGTCGGCTGGCACCGAATGGGGCCAAGAAAGGGTTCATCCGCCGAAAAGCACCATGCCCAGCAGCACGAGCAACTGGATCTGCACGATCGTGGTCAGCTCACGGTGCGTGGCGGCGAAGTTGTTGCGGAGGGTTTCGACATGCTCGGGATCGTCGTTGGCGGTGAGCAGGGCGTCGGTCGCGCCTGCGGCTCTTGGGCGGACCCGCAACAGGCCATAGATCAACACGGCCGCCGCGCCCAACAACAGAGCCGTCGCGACGCCGAGTCGGATGTACGCGCCGCTGTCGGCCCCGGTCCGCAGCGCGAGTCCCCACCGTCCGAGCACGGCGAACCCCAACAACAACGCCGCGAACCCGCCGATCCGCAGCACGACATGCGCGAGGGTGTCGACGAGCACGCCGTTGAGTACGCCGGCATGTTCGCCGGCAAGTTCCGCACTGAGCAGTCGCGGCATGGTCGGGTCGTGACGGTTGACCTCGGCGAAGAGCGCCGGCAGCGCGACGACGAACACGAGCGTTGCCCCGCCCCATGCGGTGAGCCCGATCCAGTAGACGATTTGCACGAGCTGTTCGGGCATGCGGCTTCACAGTAGTGGCGACCGCGACCATTCGGCGTTGGGCCGGGTCCAATCGGTGCGACCGTCGGCGTGGATGTCGCGCTTCCACACGGCGAGGTCGGCCTTGAGCGTGTCGATGAGCCAGCGACATGCGTCGAACGCTTCGGCCCGGTGGGGCGTGGCGACGCCGACGAAAACCGACGCCTCGCCGGACGGGACGTTGCCCAGGCGATGGACCAACGCGAGCCGCTCGATCGGCCAGCGATCCGCGGCGGTGTCGGCGAGGTCGTGGAGTTGTTTGACAGCCATGTCGGCGTGGGCTTCGTAGTCGAGCGCGATGATGTCGCCTTCGGCCCGCGTGACGCCGATGAACATGCACACGCCCCCGGCGGTGGGTGCGTGGAGATCGGCCGCGAGGGACGCGGTGTCGATCGGTTCGTGGCTGAGCGCGATGTGCCGCACGGGTCAATGGTACGGAACTCCACCAAGCCGTGGCTTTCGATCATCCGCCGCTCACCGGCGGGATTAGCGCGACCTCGTCGCCCTCGGCGATCACCGTATCGTCGTCCGCGTACTCGAGATTCACCGCCACGGCGTACGTCCCGGGCAGCGCCCGCTTGATGTCGGCGACAGTCGTGATGTCGTGGAGTTCGACCCACGCCCCGTGCTCGTCGCACAGTGGCCCGAAGCACCGCACCCGCAGCGTCACGTTCGCCCCACGATGGCGATGCCGGCCTTCTCCGCGGCGGCGATCACGGCCGGCTTTTCGAGCATCATCGTCCGGCCCGCTTCGAGCACGAGACAACTGCACCGCGCGGCCGCCAGGTTCGCGATCGTGTCGGTCCCGACGCAAGGCACGTCGAACCGCGGGTCCAGCGTCGCGTTGGCGACTTTGACCAGCGTCCAGCCGCTGCCCCGGCAGAGTTCCCCGGCACGGGCGATCATCGCGTTGGTGCCCTCGACCGCTTCCACCGCCAGCACGTCCAGCTCCCGCACGGCCAGTGCCTGCCCGACGTCGTTGGTCGAGAGCATCTTTGCCAACGGCCAGCCGAACTCGATGTCCGCAAGCTGGGCCTCGCTGGGCCCGCGCGTGGTGAGCAGCCCCTCGGTGGTCAGGTGCTCGGTGCTGTAGGTGGTGGTGTCGATCAACGTGATGCCCTTTTCGGCCAGGGTGTCGGCGACCGCGCCGAGGATGGCGAAGTCACGTTTGTCCGTGCGGAGTGTACCGGCGAGCAGCTTGATCGCCGCGAGGTCGGGCACGTACTGAAAGTACCGCCAGCGGGAGTGGACCTGGTTCTTGGCCACGCGGCCGACCATGATCGCCTCCTCGCATCCGTGTCGGCGGAGCAGCGACGCCCACGCACCGAGCCGCAGCACGCCGACCCGTTGGAAGACGTCGACTTTTTCGGCGAGGGATTCGTCGGCATGTCGGCCGAGCCCGGCACAAATCACCGGCCGCCCGGCCGCCTTCGCCCCGGACGCGACAAGGTGTGGAAACACGCCTTCTCCCGCAATAAGTCCGAGCGGTTGCACGGCACCAGTGTACGGAAACTCATGCCCGCGGGCACGGTGTCGGCCAACGGTCACATTTCGAGCACCGTCGAAGCCCGCCCGATCCGGTCACGCACCGCATCCCACGCGGGGCCGTCCGGGACGGCCTCGATCAAAATCGCGCTGCAAGCCGGCACGTCGAGCTTGCGGAGCGTCGCGTACAGGTACTGCCCGAACTTGCCGGGGTCCGCCGGCATTTGGTGGACCTTGTGCGTGCGCTTGGCGGCCTTGCGGATCGGCTCGAACTCCCGGCTTGGACGCGTGAGCAGCACCTCGATCTTTTGACCCTCCCGCGCTGCCAGCCAATCGACGACGGCGGCACGGTCAGTGAACCGGTAGGTCGGCGTGGCGGGGGCGTAGTGACGGGCGGCCGTGCCGGGCGAGGGCGTGGCCGATTCGCCGAGCGGGCCGACGACGTTGGCGATTTGTTCGGCGGTGATGGTGCCGGGGCGAAGGATGGCGGGCGTTTCGCCGCTGCAATCGATGATGGTCGACTCGATGCCGACACCGCACCGGCCATCGAGGATGACCGAAACCGCGTCGCCAAGATCGGCGGCAACGTGCCTGGCGAGGGTCGGCGAGATGTGCTCGGAGCGGTTGGCCGACGGGGCGGCGATCGGGCCGGCGAAGGCGCGGAGCAGGTCGAGAGCGACGGGGTGGTCGGGGACGCGCAGGCCAACCGTGGGGCCGCTGGCGGTGGCGAGGTCGCTGATGGTGTCGGCCTTGGGAACGACGATCGTGAGCGGGCCGGGCCAGAACGCGTCGGCGAGCTTCGTGGCGGCGTCGGGCCACGATGCGGCGGCACGCTCGGCCCCGGCGACCGACTCGACGTGGACGATCAGCGGGTTGGTCGCCGGCCGCCCCTTGGCGTCGAAGATCCGTTGCACCGCCGCGTCGCGGGTCGCATCCGCGCCCAGCCCGAACACCGTCTCGGTCGGGAAGGCGACTAGTTCGCCGCGCCGCAACGCCGCCACCGCTGTCTCGATTTCGCTCACGAACAAGGGTAGCCATCGTGTAAATGTACGGTATATGTTTGTGTCATGCCCGAACTCCCCGACGCCCTCCCGCACGCGCCCGGCCACCGCCGCGGGGCCGGGCTCAACCCGGCCAATCGCTTCGAGTCCGCCCGGTTCTTCCTCGACGGCGACGAACTCGACCGCCAGCACACCGACGGCGAACGTGCCGACCCCAAACGCATCTCGCTCACCGTCTATCCCGACGCGACCCAGACCATCATCAACCGCGTCCAGAAGACCTCCGACATCCCGTTCGACTGGACCGTCAACCCCTACCGCGGCTGCGAGCACGGCTGCATCTACTGCTTCGCCCGGCCGTATCACGAGTACCTCGGCTTCAGCAGCGGGCTCGATTTCGAGACGAAGCTCGTGGCCAAGCACGATGCCCCCGACCTGCTCAAGCGCGAGCTCGGCAAGCCGCGCTGGAAGGCCGAGCACATCGTCATGTCGGCGATCACCGACGTCTACCAGCCGATCGAGGCGAACCTGCAACTCACACGGCGTTGCCTGGAGATCATGGCCGAAGCGCGCCAGCCGGTGAGCACGATGACCAAGGGCGCGCTCGTGCTCCGCGACATTGATCTTTGGCAGGAACTCGCACGGCACGACGCCGGTCGGGTGACGGTGACGATCGTGACGCTCGACGCGCAGCTCGCGAAGAACCTCGAACCCCGCGCGGCCGCACCGGCCCAGCGGTTACGCGTGATCCGCAAGCTCGCCGACGCGGGGATTCCGGTGACGGTGAACATCGCGCCGGTGATCCCCGGGCTGACCGACGTGGAGGTGCCACGGATTCTGGAAGCGATCGCCGACGCCGGCGCGACGGGCGTGGCGTGGGTGTTGCTGCGCTTGCCTTATCAGATCAAGGCGTTGTTTCTCGACTGGCTGCAGACCCATGTGCATCCCGACCGCGCGAAGCATGTCGAGTCACTCCTTCGACAAGCGCACTTCGGCAAGCTTTACCATGCCGCCAGCAAACGCGGTCGTGGCCGGGGTCCGATCGCCGAGCAAATCGCGCGGAACTTCGCGGTGTTCAAGCGACGCTACCGCTTGGACAACGCCCACGCGCCGCTGAGCAACGCGGCCTTCCGTCGGCCGGGTGGGCAGATGTCGTTCGGATGGTGAGGTGTCGCTCGCATTCACATTTGCTAGCGTTTGGTTATCCTCGCGCTCATGCGCTGGACCCTGCTTGCAACCGTGTTGATGTCGCTGGTGGTTGGCTGTGAGAAGAAGCCGACGATCGCCCCTCCGCCGACGTTTGAGATCACCGAGTACGCCGGGACGTGGTTGCGTTCGGACAAGGCGGTGGCGTTCGTGGCCCACGAGCCGTACCCGCGGGTGTTGGTTTTCCGCGCGCTCAACGGCGAGAACGCGATCCTCACCGCCGAACACCCGTATGCCGGCATCCGCACCTGCGTGCTCGACCCGGTGCAGACCGAGAACTGGAACCTCGCGAACCTTCAGCCGGCACAGGTTGCCGGCGCGACGGGCGATAGCGTGCGCATCATCGCCGAGCCGGATGAGAAATCGCAGTTGCAGAACGCGCTCGATGTCCAACTCGGCGAGAGCGAGGACGGCCTGCCGCAACTGACCATCCTGCACCGCCTGATCAACACCGGCACCGACGCGCGTGAGATGGCCGCGTGGTCCATCGCGTCGATCCCCAACGGCGGCACGATGACCACCGACTACACGTTGCAGATCGGCGAGGAGAACGGCCAGCCGCGTCTGCTCCGCCGCATCGGTTACTTCATGAATGCGGACCCGCGTCACGGCAGCTACGAGTACGGCGACAAACAGTTCACGATCCACACCGACGTCCCGCAGGAGGGCAGCTCCAAGGTCTTTCTCTTCAGCCCCGACGGCACGGTCGAGTACCGCGGCACCGATGGCACCGTTCTCACGAGCGTCGGTCCGAGCAGGGAAGGCGTGTATCCCGAAGGCGGGTTCAACGTCACGTTTTACCGCAACTGGTCGCCGACCGATCCGGACTGGCACTACACCGAACTCGAGCATGTCGGCCCGTTGCAGGTCGTCGCTCCCGGGAGTGCCGCCACGCTCGAGCAGGTCATCACGCTCGGCGAGCCGACGATCACCCCCGCGAACGTAGCCGAAGAAGCGACCGACGCCGCTGAAGAAGCGGTCGAAGAGGTTGTCGATGATGCGTCAGAGTAATCCGCTCATCTGAAGCGATCGGCGATCTGTGCTACGGTGCGTCGCATGCTCGAACTGCGTGGCGTTTCCAAGTCGTACGCCAACATCCATGGTCTCGATCTCGAAGTGTCGGTGGGTAAGACGCTCGCGCTGCTCGGCCAGAGCGGTTGCGGGAAATCGACGCTGTTGCGGATGATGCTGCGTCTCGTAGAGCCGGACGGCGGCGAGGTGTTGTTCGACGAGAAGCCGGTGACGCCGAATAACGTCGAGTCGGTCCGGCGTCGCGTCGGCTATGTGATTCAATCCGGCGGGTTGTTCCCGCACCTGACCGCCGCCGACAACGTCACGCTCCTGGCCCGTCGGATCGGTCACAAGGCGATCGGGCCGCGCACGCGGGAGCTGGCCGAGCTCGTTCATCTGCCCGGTGAATTGCTCGATCGCTACCCCGGCGAACTCTCCGGCGGTCAGCGACAACGCGTCGCGCTGATGCGGGCGTTGATGACAGACCCGGACGCGTTGCTGCTCGACGAACCCTTGGGCGCGCTCGACCCGATCATCCGGGCCGACTTGCAACGTGATCTGCGGGAGATCTTCCGTTCGCTCGGCAAGACGGTCGTGATGGTGACGCACGATCTGGCCGAGGCGGCGTATTTTGCCGACGAGGTCGTGTTGATGCGCGACGGTTCCATCGTGCAACGCGGCACGCCGGCCGACCTCCGTGAGCGGCCCGCCGACGACTACGTCAAAGCGTTCATCAACGCCCAACGCCTCACCCACGAAACGGAGGCGGCGTGATGCGACGACTTTGGCTTTTGTTGATCGTGTTCGTGATCGGTTGCGATGCCGCCGATGATCCGGTCGCGGTCGGGAGCAAGACGTTCGCCGAGTCGGCGATCCTCGCGTCGATGCTTGACGAACTGGCCGACGAGGCGGACGTCGATGCCGAACTACGCAGCGGCCTCGGCGACAGCATCATCTGCTTCAAGGCCCTTGAACGCGGCGAGATCGACGCGTATCCCGAGTACACCGGCACGCTCATCGCCGAACTGCTTGCGGGGGAGGACGTGACCGAAGCGAACCTCGAAGCCGTTCTTGCCGAGCGCGGTCTTGGCATCGCGGCACGCGTCGGGTTCAACAACACCTATGCCATCGGCGTTCGGCGCGATGTCGCCCAAGCACGCGGGTTACGGACCATTTCCGACCTGCGCGATCACCCCGATCTTCGCTTCGTGGTGTCGACGGCGTTCCTCGATCGGCCCGACGGTTGGCCCGGTTTGTCGGCGACATACGGACTGTCACAGACGGACGTCCGCGGGCTCGACCACGCCCTCGGCTACGCCGCGCTCAACAACGGCGGTGCCGACGCGATCGACGTGTACGCGACGGATGCGGAAATCGCCGCGTACGACTTGGTCGTGCTCGAGGACGATCGCCGGCACTTTCCGGTCTACGACGCCGTGGTGCTCTACCGGCTCGACATGGACCAACGTCATCCCGGTGTCGTCGCTCAGTGGCGACGCATGGACGGGTTGATCGACGCGACGACCATGTCCGCCGCGAACAAGCGGGTTGTGATCGACAAGCAGCGTGAAGCGGCGGTTGGCGCCGAGGTGATCGCCGAACTCCTGAACCTCGACCGCGACGCACAGCCGCTGGAGCGGACGACAGCGATTCAGGTGCGTGAGATCCTCGGCTGGACGGGTTGGCACTTGCTGCTCACGCTCGTGCCGATGGCCGGTGCGATCGTGATCGCGATTCCGTTGGGTATCGCCGCGGCGAAGAACCCGACGCTGGGCGCGGTCGTCCCGGGCGGGGTCGGGGTCATCCAAACGATCCCGTCGCTGGCGCTTTTGATCCTGTTCATTCCCCTGCTGGGTTTGGGCTTCTGGCCAGCGGCGTTGGCGCTGATGCTCTACGCCTTGCTGCCGATCGTACGAAACACGCAAGCGGGGATCGCTGGCATCGCGCCGGACCTAGTCGAGTCGGCGCGGGCGTTGGGTCTGTCGCCGGGCGATCGGTTGCTGCGTGTGGAACTGCCGCTGGCGTTGCCGAGCATCCTCGCGGGGATCAAGACGAGCGCGGTGATCACGGTCGGCTTCGCGGTGCTGGGCGCGTTCGTCGGGGCTGGCGGATACGGCGAGCCGATCTTTCGCGGACTGCGGACCGACAACACCGCGTTGATGCTCGAAGGCGCGATCGCGTCGGCGGTCTTGGCGCTGCTGGTCAGTGGGCTGTTTCGCGTGCTCGAGCGGTTGATCGTCCCGCGCGGGTTGCAGCGGTGAGCGGTCAGGCGACCTTGGCCGGTTCGTGTGCGGTGAGGAGTTTGCGCATCTGGTCGCTCACACGCGGGGCGTGGATGTCGTCGTCGTTCGCGGCAAGCTCGTCACAGCGCAGGCTCAACTCGCCGTGGCCGACCTCGTAGACGCCGATGGCCTTCGCACCCACGGCGCGCAGCCGGTTCTGATCGACCTGGACAACGTGCATGACGACGTACTTCACGAACAGCGGCCCGGTGGTTTCGCTGGGCAGGTGCAGCAGGAACGAATCTCCGCGCCGCAGGTGTTCGGTCATCACCAAGCGCACCCCGCCCCAGCTCAGGTCAGTGACGTTGGCACGCAGGCGTTCGTAGCGGTAGCCCTCGTCATCGCAGTGGACGCGGATGAGGTTGGCCCACGCCCGCAGGCCGACGCGCGGTTCGGTACGTCGCAGGGAAGTTTTGTCCCCTGTGGTGTCGCCGTTGAGCTGCGACACGATCGAGCGATAAAGGAGGGCGTTCAGTTGCACGACACTTCGTTTGGGCCCTGAGTCGGCCGTTGGTCCCCGAAAACTGCGGCCATGTCCGAACACATTTTGGACATGCGACAATTTGCGTATCGACCAGTTGCGACGGGTGCATTGTGAATGCCACACCGGATCAAGTGGTTCCGAGAATCAATACGTCTTGGCCGAGTTCTGACCATCGGTCTTTTGGCCTATGCGGCCTCGGAGCTGATCCCGTGAAGAGCGAACTGGCGGAGCGTGTCACTGAGGCGTGGCATCTCGGCCGCGGCGTGGGGCGCTGGGGCCGAGCGGATCGGCGGGGCGTCGAACACCTCGATCACTTTGGCTCCGACGCGATAAAGGGTGCTGCTCGCTAGCGGAAGACAATGCATCACGCTGTAGCGGATGAGCAGGGGTGTATCGACACCGGTGCCGTCGCGCGGGAGAAAGAGCACGAACGTCCCACCGTGAGGGAGTTTGACCGGCAGCACCAGGCCCACCCCGCCCCAGGCGATGTCGGTAATCGTGACCTTGATCGGCTTGCCTTGACCGGTGTCGTCGCAGAGTTCGGGCAGAACATGCGCCCAGGCGCGGAGCCCGACCCTTGGCTCGGTCCGGTCGGCGATATCCCGCTTGGACGCGCCATAGCCGCTGAGCTGCTGACTGATTTGCTGAAAAACTTCGGCGGTTAAACGCATGGGCATCCCCGGTACAAGCGAACTTCAGTTTGTATCCCCAAGCCGTCGAGCGGCACATGTGGAGCATCGGCTTTCGGACGTTGACGGATTGCGTCCGTTTGCGATGAATCGATAAATCTACCTGTTTTGGCGTTAGTTGTTTATCGTTGATCCTCTCCTGACTTCCGCGATAGTCGTCGATTATGGACTGGTCCTCTTCACGCAATCTTGAGAACATCGGAGAAGATCGACTGCCGCCAATGCGGCGGTCGGGGCCGGCCCGCATCCTCTTCCTCACGGCCAACACCTTCGGCACCAAGACCGTCGCCGAGCACCGTCAGCGCCATGCCGCCAAGCGGGACGACGTCGATGCCGTGACGCTCTACCTGCAGAACTCGTTCCCGATGAAGGTTGCCAGCAAGCCGATCCGCGCGCTCAAGGGACTGGACCTTGCGCCCGTTCGGCGCCGGCGTGTTTGGGAGTCGGTCTTGTGGAAGTGGTTCAACGGTCCGCTGGACCTGCGCCGGTTCGATGTCGTGCTCAGCGACACGAGCACGTTTGCCAACGCCCAGACCCGCTGGGCCCGGCAGCGTCCGGACCATCCGATCGTGCGGTCGATCATGACCGACATCATCTCGACCGTGCATCATCGCCTGACCGAGCCGACCGACCAGCCCGCCCGGCCGCTCAACTGGGCCAACCGCAAGCTCATCGCTTATGACGCGCCGAACTGGGAGGGGCTGGGCTTGGCGGTGGCGTGGAGCCAATGGCTTTCCGATGCGATCGTGCGTGACACGCCGGCGACGGCGGAGCAGATGATGGTGCTCCCGCCGCCGGTGGTGATCCCGCCGCGCGAACTCATCGAGCAGCAACGGGCCGAGCGTGCCAAGGCGATCGCCGAAGGCGACTTGGTCAAGATCATCTTCGTCGGCCAGGACTTCAAGCGCAAGGGCGGCGAGCGGTTGGTCCGCTGGCACCAGGAACACTTCGCCGATCGGGCCGAGCTGCACATCATCAGCGGCTGGGCACCACCGATTACCGGCAAGAACCTCGTCATGCACGGCTCGGTGCCCAATGACAAAGTCGTCGGCGAGCTCGTGCCCGGCTCGGACCTCATGGTGATCCCGACGTTTCACGACACCTGCCTGGTCGTGCTCGGCGAGGCAGGGGCGGCGGGCGTGCCGGCGATCAGCAGCCACATGGCCGGCGTTCCTGAGATGCTGCCGCACGGGATCACCTGCCCGTTCGACGACGAGTCGGCGTTCGTCACGGCGATGCGGAACCTGATCGATAACGCCGAAGAGCGCACGACGCTGGGCATGAAGTCCCGCGACGCCGCCGAGCAGCGCCTCGACTCGGAAACAACGTTCGACCCGCTCTACGACCGGCTCGTTGCGCTGGCCGATCAGTTGCCGGCGTCCGGCTGATCGAGGCGTTCGAGCAGGTCAGCGATGGCCGCGTCGAGCTGGCGGTCGTTGTCGTTCACCTCGTCGTCGGGGCTTTGCACGATCTGGATGTCGGGCACCGCGCCGTTGAGTTCCATGTCGGTCCCGTCGGGCAGGTACCAGCCGCGGAAGGGCAGGCGGACGCGTGTGCCGTCGAGCAGCGAGGTGCCGCCGGTGGAGATGACGCCGCCGGCGGTTTCGTTGCCGACGAGCGTGCCTCGGCCGAGCGTCTTGAACGCATGGCTGACGATCTCGGCATTGGAGAAGGACTTCTCGTTGGCGAGCATGTTGATCGGCAGGTCGTACCGCTGAATGAACAGGCGGTCGTGGGGGTAGCCGTCGGTGGGGCGACCTTCCATGCCGCGCGGAATGGTGTAGGCGTGCGACGGGTACATGATCGACGCGAGGAGTCGGTCGGTGGTCCAGCCGCCGCCGTTGTTGCGGACGTCGATGAGCAGGCCGGCTTTGCCGTTCGCGGCGGCGTAGAGGTCGCGCTCGAACTCATCGAGGGAGTTCTGATCCATGCCGCGGATGTGGATGTAGCCGAGCTTGCCTTCGGACTTCTCTTCGACGTAGGCACGGTTGGCCCGCTCCCATGCCTGGTAAGCGAGGACGCGCAATCGGTCGAAGCTCGTGGGCGTGAGGATGACCTGGCCGGACTTCTCGCCACGGGTGACGTCGATGAGCGTCTCTTCGCCGACGGTGTTGGCCAGCAGCTTGCGGAGGGTGGTGTCGGGGGTGAGCGGGACGCCGTTGACGGCGGTGATGCGGTCGCCGACTTCCAGTGCGAAGCTGCCGACGTCCGCCGGGCCGCCATCAAGGATCTCGGTCACGACGGCGGCGTCGCCGTCGCGCTCCGTCGTGATGCCGAGCCGGCCGTAGCGGACGAACGCGTCGTCGCTGGGCCGGGGTGAGAAGATGCCCAGGTGCGAGGCGTTGAGGTGTCCGATGAACCGGTTGGCGACATGATCGAACTCGCCATCGGTGACCGCGGCGGCGGCGAGCTTGCGGTACTGCTCGGCGCGCTGGTGCCAGCCGGCGTCGATGCGGTCACCGTCGTAGAACATACCGCCGAGTTCCTTGATGGCGACGTCGAACTTCAACGCGTTGAACTCGGCGGGGTCGAGCCGCAGCGTGTGGTCCAGCGGCATCGGCGTGGCATCGCCGCGCGGCAGGCCCAGCTCCACCGCCCGGCCGTTGTCGATGACGATCACCGCGCCGCCGTCGGCGGTGAGGTGTTGCATGCTGACGTTGCCAGCGATGCGTCGGGGATCGTCACCACGCTCGAGCAGCATGAGATCACGGCCGACGCGGTAGAGGATGCGGCTGCCGTCCGGGGTGAGGGCGACATCGCGTTCGTCGTCGGTGCTGCGCGTGATGCGGGCGAGGCGGAGGTAGGCGTCGTCGAGTTCGAGGTCGGGCGCGTCTTCTTCGACGGATTCCTCAGCCGGCGCGGTTGCCGGTTGGGTTGCCGGCTGCGTGGCGGGTTGGGTCGTCGGCGTGAGGTCCGGGACCGGCGGGGTCTTGGCCGATCCGACCGCTTTGGCCGCGTCGTCGAAGTACGCGTCGAGCTCGACCGGCGAGAGCGCTTCCATGTCCTCGTCGAGCCAGACTTGCCAAACGTCGTACTGGTCGGCGGTGCGCGACGAAAGGAACGCGAGGATCTTCCCGTCGGCACTGATTTGCGGGACGTACTCGTCGTCGGGGTGACGCGTGAGGTTGACCGCATCGGCCCCGTCCTCGAGGTCGAGGTGCCAGATGTCGGCGTTGTAATTTTTGTCCTCGGTCACGTACAGCACCGCGCCGCCGTCGGGCATCCACCGGTACGAGAGGGTGTCGCTCCAACCGTCGAGCAGGACGGTGTCTTCGCCGGTGATCAGGTCGCGCACGACCAGGTCGCCGACACCGCGGTGCCAGAGCAGTTGCGTGCCGTCGGGCGAGGGGACCGGGGCCCGTGCGCCGGCGTCGTCGATGACGACGGTTTCGATGTCGAACCGTAGGGCTGCGGAGAAGTCGGGGGCTGGCTCGGCGTCGGGCTCTTCTTCGGCTTCGACGTTGGCGTCATCTTCGGCCGGCTCTGTCGTTGGTTGCGTGGCGGGCTGAGTCGCCAGAGCGGTCGTCGGCCGGGTGGTCGGTTCTTCCTCGATAGCTTCTTCTTCGATCGGCTCCTCCTCGACCGGCTCGTCGTCCAGTGACGCCCGCACGTCGTCGATCGTGAGCCCCGGCGTCGCGGCAAAGATCGTGTCGACGCCGCCGTCGTGGCCGGTGAAGTACAGCCGCCCACCGTCGGGGCTCCACGCGAGATCGCCGTACACGCCCATGTCCGTGGTGACCCGGCGGGTCGGCGCACGCTCCGCAGTGCCACGGATGAAGACCTGCCCGTAGGCGACGACGGCCAATGCGTTGCCGTCGGGCGAGAGAGCGGCTTCGCTCGCTTCGCGGGAGACGTTCACCACCCGCACGTCGGCGCCGACATCGGCCGCGGCGTTGATCGCAATCGGCTGCGAGCCGCCGTCGAGGCTTGCGGTGAACAACCGTCCGAACCGGCTGAACACGACCGTCCCACCGCCGACCGCAACGTCCTCGACATCCATCGCGCCGTCGGTCAGTTGCCGAAGTTCCACAATGGCGGTGCCTGCCGCGTCGAGCGTGGCAAGGTGCAGTTGTGTCGTGCCGGTGCGTTCGGATAGCAGGACGAAACTGTCGTCGTCGACCCAAATCGCGCGGCCGTCATTGCCGCGTTGCGTGGTGAGCTGGTGGAACGTTTCGGCTTCAACGTCGTAGAGCCAAACGTCGCGGGTGTCGGGCCCGGTGTTGCCGCGTCGGTCCCAGCCGTCGTTGCCGCGGGTGAAGAGGATGCGCTTTCCGTCGGGCGACATCTGCGGGTGTTCGCCGAACGCGCCGGTGAGACGCTCGAGGTCGCCCGGGCCGTCGAGATCGATCTGGTACATGCGGCGAGCGCGGTACACGTCCGGCTCGGCGTAGCTGCTGACGAGCGCCTTACCCCCCGCGACGTCGGCGAGGTGCAGGAATCGGTCGTCGAAAGTCAGTTGCGTTGGTACGCCGCCGTCGGCGTCGAGCGCGAAGAGATTGCGTCCGCCGGCACGGTCGGACTCGAAGACGATCGTGTCGTCGTCGGTCCACGCGCTGCCGAGGTCGGCGGCGGGGTGTGCGGTGAGGCGGACGGCCTCGCCGCCGGCGACCGGTGCTTTCCAAAGATCGCCACGCCAGGTGAACGTCACCGTCTGCCCGTCCGGCGAGACGGCGGGCTTGCGGGCGAGATCGACATTGCCCAGGTCGACCCCCTCATCAGCAACGGGCACGGCGGGCTGGGCGAGTACGGCAGCGAGGATGAGCGAAAGCATTGCCGCAAGGTTATCCTGCCCGAATGCGATTGGCCCTGGAACATCCCGCGTTGCACTTCGACGGCGTGCTCGGTGTGGAGATCGGTGACGACGAGCACGGCGGTTTCGTCCGACCGTGGCGGGTGTCGTTCGAGCGTTGGATGATGTTTCCGAACCTCGCGACCGAGCCGCTGGCGGTCGGCGAGATGCCGATGAAACCGAGCCACCTGGCCAGTGCCGGTGCGGGGATTCGCCTGACGTTTCGCACGGACAGCACGACGCTGCGGTTCCGCGCCATCGATCCAATGACGCCCCTGTCGCAACTGGTCGTTGACGGACGGCATGTCGGTGACGGCTTCGAGTTCGACGGGCTCGACCCGGCGATGAAAACGGTCGAGCTTTGGCTCGGCCAACTCTCGGATTTGAAACTCCGCGGCATCGACATCGACGACGGCGCGACCGTCGAAGCACGCACCGACGATCGGCCGCGCTGGCTCACCTATGGCTCGTCGATCACGCATGGCACCGACGCGTCCAGCCCGCTGACCGCGTGGCCGACCGTGGTCGCGCGGGAGAACGACCTGCACCTGATCAATCTCGGCATGAGCGGCAACTGCTATCTCGAGATCAACATGGCCCGGCTCATTCGTGACACACCGGCCGACTTCATCACGCTGTGCCTGGGCATCAACGTCTACGGCGACCCCCGGCTCAACCGAACAACCTTCCCCGCGGCCGTTGCCGGCTTGGTCGAGATCATTCGCGAAAAACACACCGACACGCCGCTCACGCTCGTCGGCCCGATCAGTTCACCGCCGCGCGAGGACGAGGTCGGCGGGTGCGGGATGACGCTGAATCAGTTGCGTGATCACGTCCGCGAAACCGCGGCGTTGCTGGGCGAGCGGTACGTGGATGGACGGGAGCTGATCGGGCCGGGGGACATGGCCGGGATGCCGGACTTGTTGCACCCGAACGACGGCGGCAACGCGCTGCTGGCCGAGCGTTTCGCGGCGAAGGTGCTGGCGCCGATGCGAACGCCGTGGTTGTCGACCAAGGGCACGCAACGCGTCGGAGAGGTCGGCTTACTCGATCCGGCCGCGGCCCGGCACCTGCGCGATACGCCGACCGAGAAGATCACGTTGCCCATCGGCCGCGAAGTCTGGGAGACGGCGGGGTTTGACGTGCGCACCTTGCGGCCCGCGGTGATCGGGTTCATCGAGCTGATCCGCGAGAAGCAGGCCGTGCCGATCGAGGTGGTGTTGCCCGAGGGGGGCTCGGAGACGAACGCCGCGGGGTTGTCCCTCGATGCGGTGCGGCTCGAGATCGAAGCCGCCGTGGCAACGCTGCAGGACGCCGGGGATCAGGCGGTCGCCATCTGCGGCTGATCGAACAGCTTGTCTTCCTCGATCGCCCCCTCGAAGTGGGCGACCGTCGTCGCGCCGACGCTGTCGGACCAGATGTTTACCGTCGTGCGGCCCATGTCGAGCAGACGATCCACGCTCCAGAGCAGGGCGGTCAGCTCCAACGGCAGCCCGACCGCTTGGAAGATGATCACCATCATCACCAGCCCCGCCGACGGAATACCGGCCGCGCCAATGCTGACCATCAACGCCAAGGCGACGATGATGAGTTGATCGAAGATCGTGATCGTGAAGTCGGTCCCCGGTAGCGCCGCGTAAAGCTGTGCGACAAAGAGGACCGCGACGATTTCGTAGAGCGCGGTGCCGTCCATGTTGATCGTCGCCCCGAGCGGGAGGACGAACGAGCCGACTTCGTTTTTCACGCCGACGTTGTCACGCAGCCGTTCCATCGTCAGCGGCAGCGTGCCCGAGGACGATGCAGTCGAGAAGCCGGTGAGCAGTGCCGGCACCATCGCGCCCATCATCTTGTACGGGTTGCGTTTCGTGAAGAGCCAGAAGATGAGCGGCAGCGTGACGAACCCATGGACCGAGAGGGCGAGTGCGACGGTGACGACGTAGCCGATGAGATCGAGGAAGACGCCGATGCCCGAGAGCGCGACGAGCTCGGCGACCAGTGCGAGGATGCCGATCGGCGCGAGCCAGAGGATCGCGATGGTGATCTTCATGATCGCCGCCATGAGGGCGTGGAAGAAGTTGGCGATCAGCTCGCGGTGATTGGCGGCGATGAAAAGTGTCGCGATGCCCAGCGCGATGGCGGTAAAGATGACGCCGAACAGATCGCTGTCGGCCGCGACGCCGACCGGGTTGCTCGGGAGCATGTTCAACAGCGTCTGCCACAAGCCTTCGGGCTCCTTGAGCGTCGGCGACTCGCCCAGCGGCAACGCGAGCCCATCGGTCCACTTGCCCGGCTGCAACGCATTGACCAGGACGAGCCCGGTCAGGATCGCGACCAGCGATGTCATCATGTACCAGCCAAGCGTCCGCAGCCCCAGCCGTCCAAGACGCGACGGATCACCCAGGCCCAGCACGCCGGTCACGAGTGACACGAACACCAGCGGCACCACGATGAACCGCAGTAGCTTGAGGAATGCGTCGGCGAGGAAGCCGACGAAGCCGCCGAGGGTCGTGTCGGCGAAGATGTCGGCCCGCGCGGACTGGATGTCCTTGGCGAGTACCGCTTGTTTCTGCTCGGTGAGCCCCGCGCCGGTGACGTCGTTGAGCGCGCCGAGCCGGGCGAGTTCCTCGCGCATGCCGTCGTCGCGGTTGATGACGGTTTGGGCCGCGACGGCTTCGGCGGTTTTCTCGCGAACGCGGAGGCGTGCCTCCTCCGCCGCGGCCGATTCCGACAACCCTTCGGCGCGTAGCTCCTCGGTCACGGCACGCAGCCGGCTTTCGTCGAGTTCGACCTCGGCCGCGTCGATCAACGCCTGGGCCGCGATGCGTTCGTAGTAGTGCCCGTGCAACAGCGCGCCGAGCAGCACGCCCAAGGCGATGCCGATAAATACCCACCAGTGCATGCGGAGACCGAACATCTGACCGATGCTACGCCAACGCGCTTCGAATGTTCGGCGGCATCGTTTTCCGCGGCAGGGTTGGTGGAGCCACGGTCGGCGGACGGTTACGCCCTCGGCGGCTCGTCGGATACACTCCCGGCATGGCCGAGCCGCACGACCAAGCTGCGCCCACGCAAACGCTCCTGCTCGCCGCCGGACAAGATTGTCCGGGCATTCTCGACGCGATCACCGAGCACCTCTCGGCCCAAGGCGGGCAGGTGGAGGAGATGAAAGTCACCCGGCTGCGTGGGATCGTCGCCTTGGTGTTGTTGTTTACCGCCGACGCCGACGCACTCGAACGTATCCGTGGCGGTTTGCCGTACCTGTCCGAGCGGACGGAGATGGACATCACCCTCCGCAAGGCCGGCGACGCATCGCATGCGACACGCACGATGCGGCTCGTCGCCGACGGGCCCCGGGAGGTGCATTTGCTTAAGGAGGTGAGCAACCTGACCCGCGTGCTCAACGTGAACATCACCGAGGCCAGCGCCGAGATCAGCACGCCGGGCCGGCAACGCGTCGACCTCACCATCGACCTGCCCGGCGATGTCGCTCCCGAGAAGTTTCACGAGTTGCTCGGCCAACTCCTCGACCATCACGGCGCGAGCTGGGAACTGGTGAGCATGTGACGTGCTACCGTGCGGGATGTCCAAGGAGCTTGAAGAGTCCACGATCGCGGCGATCGATTTCGGCAAGCTGACCAAGATCGCCGCGGCCGGTTGCCAGGTGGTGCCGGTGGTCCTGCAAAACGCCGAAAGCGGCGACGTGCTGTTCGTCGGTTACGCCAACGAAGCGGCCCTGCATGAGACGCTCAGCACCAAGCAAGCCGTCCTCTGGAGCACCAGCCGAAATGTCCTGTGGCGCAAAGGTGCCACCAGCGGCGACGTCCTGCACCTGGTCGATGTCCGGGTCAACTGCGAGCAGAACTCATTGCTCTACCGCGTCAAACCCGCCACCCCCGGTGTGTGCCACACCAAAGGTGCCGACGGCAACACACGCTCGACGTGCTATTACCGGAAGGTTGGCGCAGAGAGTGAAGGCGTGTCGTTGGTATTTGTGGACGGGATGAAGTGAGCCGCGTTGCTACGCAACGCTGGAGTATCGCACCTGCGGTGGCGTTCGCACGTTCGAACCACCAGCGTTGCGGAGCAACGCGGCTCAAAACTTCCACGTCTCGCGCTTCGGGTGCTGCGCCAACTCCCCAAGCACTGCGTCCTTGCGCCCGCCGGTGACGGCGAGCCAGTCGGGGCCGTAGATGTTTTGCTGGCCGTCCCAGTTGCCGGCGCTTGACTCGCCGATGCGCTATCGGTCTTGATTCGTGAACTCGTTGTCTTCGAGTGGGTCGTATGCATCGTCGATCACCAACCGTGTGCTTGCGAGGCGCCTTTCGTAACCGACCTCGACATCGTGGGGGTCAACGTGGTCCGGAGTGAGAGTGCCGGTGATGCTGATCAAATCCGGACGTGCTCCGGGCAAATCATGCGGTTTTCGACCGTTGATGTAGATTTGCCAGACACCGACCGAAGCGCGGTATCGACGCCGGCCGTCGCCGCGCACATCGAACAGGACGACCAGGCCGTCCGAGGTCCACACCGGCTTGTATCGTGAGCTCTTTGTTCTCAGCCAGCGGAGAAACTCGTCGACAGAATTGAAGAATTGGCGACCCTCCTCGCCTTGGGCAAATGGGCGACCGCGTGGGGTGGCCATGAATTTCGTCGTGTCGCCGTAGATTCCGAGCGAGCCGTACCAACGAGTGCTGCGCGGCTTGAGCCGACCCGACTGGCGTTCGTTATCCCACTCGTAGGTTCGCCGTGTGCCTGCGCCAGCGGTGATCTTGATCGTGCCATAGGCGTTGGTGGCGTTGATTTGATCCCCCTCGTTCATGACCGTTTCGGTGTACGGGCGCAGGTCGCCACCCTTGCCGACCTCCGGGACCAAGGTCATCAGGGCGAGTGGTCCCCAACCGCTGCCGCGAGACGGTGCCGGCTCAGGTTTGGACTGACACGACACCGCGGCGAGCAATAGCAGCAACGGCAGAAAACGCATGCCGACAACTTGCGGAATCAGTATGCCCACGTCTCGCGCTTCGGGTGCTGCCCCAACTCCGCAAGCACCGCGCCCTTGAGCCCACCCGTCACCGCGAGCCAGTTGGGGCCGTAGATGTCTTGCTGGCCGTCCCAGTTGCCGGCCCAGCCGTCGGATTCTTCGAGGATGACCGGCATGGGGGCGCAGTCCCAGGGGGCGATCTTCGGGTCGAGCATCAGGTCGGCGCGGCCGGTGGCGACGAGGGCGTAACCGAAGGCGTCGCCCCAGCCGCGGTTGAGTTTGGCGCGGTCGGCGAGGCTGCGATACGCGTCGGAGCGGTCGATCACGCGGGTGATGCTGCCGGCGAGGATCGTCGCGTCCTCGATCCGCGTTACGTCGCTGCATTTACACCGCCCGCCGTTGAAGTATGCCCCTTCGCCGCGGGCGGCGCAGATCGTTTCGCCCAGGGCCGGCATGTGGATGACGCCGACGTCGATCCGGCCGCGGACTTCCAGGCCGATGAGCACGCCGTAGAGCGGGACGCCGTGGATGAACGACTTGGTGCCGTCGATCGGGTCGATGATCCACTTGAAGTTCGGATCGCCCGGGGCATCGGGGTGTTCCTCGCCGACGATGGTGTGGGTCGGGAAGTGTTTGGCGAGATAGTCCCGGACGACATGCTCGGCCTCGCGGTCGGCGATCGTTACCGGCGTGTCGTCCGATTTCTCATCGACCTCGACTCCGGCGTTGAAGTACGCCAATGTCCGCTTGCCCGCCTTGTGGGCGGCTTCGACGGCGACGGACTGGGCGAGACGGAGGTCAAGGTCGGCCATGCCGCCACGGTAGGCGATTACGACCATGGGCGGACATCGGTGTCGTAGTCGTCGTCGATCTCGTCGTCTCCCTCGACATCGTCGTACTCGGGGTCGTAGGCATCGTCGTCTTCCTCGAGCGACTCGCGCCAGGGTTCATCCGCGTCGGCGGGCTGGCGGTAGCGGAGCCAGAAGATCACCGCGGTCCCAAATGCCAGCGGTCCAAGAAGCAGCCAGACCATGTCGCGAGTCTAGCGGTGACACGGGAACAACCCCTTGATGTCGTGGGAGGACGAAAAAGAAGAAAGAAAGGAAAGCGGTTGTCCGCCGATGTGGTCGGTCGCTAACATCCACCTAGTCACCCAGACGCCGACACGGGTCGCCTGAGCTTAGGTGCGGCTCGCGGAAGCGTGCGGATCGGTCCCGAATGCGGACGGCCGGTTCGTGTGATGTTCGAGACGTGTCGACCCCGCCGGAACCCGCTAACACATGGGCAACGGTGGGCTTCAAAACTGTATCCCCCACGGCGGGGCGGCCCGTATGCCGCCGAGTATGACCACCGCCGATTGACAACTTGGGACCCGACCGATGCTGCGGCCCTGAAACCCTGCTGCACCGTCGCCACGACCCGAACCCCGTTGCCTCATGCGCGTTCATGTACCTCCACACATGCCTCCCCGCACGATGATCAACATTCGTACCGACGGGAGCCAAAGTGGTTCGCTGAATCGGTGCATGCCCGGCGACGTGACGTAAGCCGCTGGGCAAAAACACAGTTACCACGGATCGACATCGCCGTCTTCTCCGCACCAACGCCAACCGCCCGGACGTTGAGTTTGTCCATGCGCTGGTGCGGAAGGATCCGTGATGCTCGAAATTTTAACCGCCATTACCGGCCTGCTCGGTGGCCTGATCATCGGTGCCGCCGCTGTCTATTTTTATCTGAACAAGTCCAACGACCATGCCTTGGCCCGCAAGCAGGCCGAGAACATGGAGCGGTGCAACACGCTCCTGGCCAATGCCGAAACGCGGGCCAAGGAGATCGAGGTGCTCGCCCGCAAGGACGCCATCGACCTGCGTGAGGAGGTCGACGTCGAGGTCGAACAGGAACGCAAAAAGCTCGACGAGATCGAAGCCCGCCTGGCCAAGCGTGAGGACACGCTCGATCTCAAGCTCGAAACGCTCTCCGTGAAGGAGCGCAAGCTCGACAACAAGGAACACAAACTCGAAGCCCGCCTCCAAGAAGTTCACGCGCTCGAGATCGAACTCGGACAGCGGAACAAGAAGCTCACCCAGGTCGAAGAGCAGCAGCATTCGGAGCTCATGCGGATCAGCGGGCTCAACGAGGAGCACGCCAAGCAGGTGCTCTTCGAGCGGCTCGAAAAGCAGTACGCCGCCGAGGCGGGTGATTTGGTGCGCAAGGCCGTCGAGAAGGCCGAGGACGAGGCGAAGAGCCGCAGCCGCGACATCCTGCTCAACGCCATCCAGCGGTACGCGAGTGCCCAGACCGCCGAGCACACGGTCAGCACGGTGGAAATCACCGACGACGCGATGAAGGGCCGGGTCATCGGCAAGGAAGGCCGCAACATCCGCACTTTCGAGAAGCGCACCGGCGTGGACGTGATCATCGACGACACCCCCGGCATCGTGGTGGTCAGCTGCTTCGATCCGGTCCGCCGCGAGGTAGCACGGGAGTCGATGCAACGGTTGGTCTCCGACGGCCGCATCCAGCCCGGCCGCATCGAGGAAGTCGTCGACGAAGTCGAGAAGGAGATGGAAGAAAATCTCGTCGAGATGGGCTCCAAGGCCGCCGCCGAGGCCCATGTGCCGAACCTGCCGCGGGTGGTCCTGCCCATGCTCGGCCGGCTGCACTACCGCACGTCCTACGGCCAGAACGTGCTCAAGCACTCCATCGAAGTCGCGTACATCTCCCAGATGATGGCCGACCAGCTCGGCCTCGACGGCACCGTCGCCCGCCGCGCCGGCCTGCTCCACGACCTGGGCAAAGCGCTCGACCACGAGATCGAGGGTGGTCACCCGCAGATCGGCCACGACGTGCTCAAACGCCACGGCGAAGCCGAGGAAGTCCTCAACGCCGCGCTGGGCCACCACGGCGATGTCCCGGCGACCACGCCGTACACGCCGCTGATCATGGCCGCCGACGCGGTCAGTGCGTCAAGACCCGGTGCCCGCCGCGAGAGCCTCGACCGCTACATCGCCCGGCTCACGGAGCTGGAGGACGTGTGCATGAAGTTCGACGGCGTCCGTCAGGCCTACGCCATCCACGCCGGCCGCGAGGTCCGCGTGATCGTCGACGCCCGCAAGGTCGATGACCGCACGATGGCCAAGCTCGCGCGCGACATGGCCAAGAGCGTCGAGGAAGAACTCCGCTACCCCGGCGAGGTCAAGCTGACAGTCTTACGCGAAGTCCGCACGACGGAGTATGCGCGGTAGGCGGCCGAGCAACGCACGGCGTCGCGCCTCTGTCATCCAAGCTTGTCGCGCTTCAGCAGGCCCGTCGCCCCTGCGATCATCAGCGGGATGAGCACCAGGTTCGCCGCCGCGGCGGTCGCAGCGTAGTTCTCGAACGTCAGCCCGCCCGGCCAACCGGCCGACGTCAGGTTGCGACTCGATGGCTCGACCTCGCTTTCGGTCAGCACGCTCAGAAACGGTACCTGCACCCGCAGCGCCATGAAGAATGCGTTGCTCAATCCCCAGTCCTCGCGGTTCGGATAGCCGCCGTCCGTTGGCCAGGGGTTGGGCTTCTCAAGTCTGCTGCGTGCCGGTCCAACCGAATGGGTCGGGCCGGCTTCCGCTTCCGCCGGCTGCACGAACACCAGCGGCCGCTCGACCGACTTGCGGCTCGAAAACACCGCCGTGCTCAGCAGCCAGAGCAACAGGTACGCCGTCACCAGCCGCTGCGGCCGAACGCCGTAGCCGACGAAGAAATCGAGCGCGAACATCCACAACCGCCGCAACGGCCCGCCACGCTGATCGGCCTCCGGCCGGATCCCGTCCGGCAACTCCCCACCCGGCCTTGGCTCCGAAGCCTCGCGCTTCCGCCGTGAAAGAAACACCTCGTCGGCCACCGGGTCGTTGCTCGTCTCCCGCAGCCAGCCCTCGACCCGTTGGTAGAACCCGGCACTGAACGGAAACGAGCGGTCGAGCAGCGTGAACAGTCCGTCGTCGTCACGGTTTGAGTTCACGCCGGGCAACGGCTGCTTGACGATCCAAAGCAGCAGACCGGCGTGTCCGACCAGTACGGCAAGCAACACCCAGCCGGCCGCGGACAGCCCGAACAGCATGCCGGCGAGTGTGACGACGAAGGCCCCAAGCAGGACCCGCGCCACGTCCCGCTGCGTGAGTGCCGGCCGCTTCTTGCCGCTGAGTTCCGCGCAGTCGAGCGTTTCAAACGTCAACCCGTCGACGCCGATCTGCGTCCGGGCCGCAGTCTCGGAACCGTTGCCGCAGTCGAGTTCGCCGCGTAGTTGCAGCGAGCCGCACTTCGCGGCGGAGAGGTCGACGTAGCTCGGCATCAGCACGCCATCGCCCCGCCCGAACTTCAAGTCGACCTGCTCGACTTCCGCATACGACAGGTCCACCTTCCCCCGCACCTGCGGGTATGGCTGCTCGGTCGACGCGTCGTTGAACACCCGCCCATGCACCTTCGCCGACCGCAGCGTCACGTCGCCGAGCACATGTGCCTGATCGAGATTCACCTCCCCGGTGACCTCCACGTCTTCCGCATAAACATCCCCCAGCACCCGCGACCCCTTGATCCAAAGCCGCCCCTCGATCCGCGCCATGTCAAGATCAATCGCCCGCTGACCATCCGAAAGCGGTTCGGCCTTGGCCGCTTCATCCCAATCGTCGAACGCCGGTTTCGAGCCGTCGGTCGACCGTCTGGCGAGTTTTTTCTCGTTGTCCGACGGCGATCGCGGTCCAACGACGCTGCCGCAAACGTCCATCTCGCCATGCACCTTCAGGTGGCGGGCGACGATCGGCCCGGTGACGCTGGCCGCGTGGATGTACAGCGGTCCGAAAACCTCGGCGAACGAAAGGTCGATCCCGCCGACATGCAGGTCACATGGCTTGACCGCCACGGGTGGCTCGGCCGATCCCGGCCGACCCCAAACAGTCCGCTTGCTTGTCGAGTTGCACCAGAGTCCGTCCCGCAGCTTCGCTGACGTTGCAAGAACTTTACCGATGAGCAATGTTCGATCCCGAATCAAGACCACACCGCCTATGTCGGCGGCGTCCATATCGACGGCCATCGAGCCTGGCTTGGCAAGGACGGTGGCGTTGTCGAAGGCGACTTGCCCGCCGACCTTGGCCCGCAGGTCAACGTATCCGGTGAGGTGGGTGCCGCTGCGGAAGAAGACCG
>JBCDCH010000041.1 GCA_039182125.1 Planctomycetota bacterium | reverse complement strand
GCGGTTTGGCACCTCGATGTCGGCTCGTCACATCCTGGGGCTGAAGGCGGTCCCAAGGGTTGGGCTGTTCGCCCATTAAAGTGGCACGCGAGCTGGGTTCAGACCGGCGTGAGCCAGGTCGGTCCCTATCTGCTGTGGGCGCAGGAACCTTGACGGCGATCCTTCTTTAGTACGAGAGGATTGAGAAGGACGGACCCCTGGTGTACCAGTTGTCGCGCTAGCGGCACGGCTGGATAGCTAAGTCCGGAAAGGATAAACGTTGAAAGCATCTAAATGTGAAGCCCACGTCAAGATCATGGTTCCACGTCTTTACGACGAGAGACCCCCGGTAGACCACCGGGTTAATAGGCCCGAAGTGTAAGTGCCGAAATGCATTTAGCTCACGGGTACTAACGGTCGATCGCTTGATTGCATTTATCGACTGCCGTCGGCTAACCGTCATCCACCCCAACCCGGATGACAACCACCGACGCGATACTCACAATCAGCATTCTCGCTCGCAATCCATGTACGGCTCACGCCGGGGAACATACCTCTTCACGAATTTCAGCCGGTCCGACGTTGATTCGTCGGATCGGCTTTGCCGGTGGCCATATGAGTGGGGCCACACCCGTTCCCATCCCGAACACGGTCGTTAAGCCCACTCAGCCGATGATACTGCCTCAGCGGGAAAGTAGGTTACTGCCGGCTTTTGATCAGCCCCGAGAAGCTAACGCTTCTCGGGGCTGTCTCTTTTGCCCGCCGCTTCTGCGAGATAGGTCAGACCGATCCGGACAAGAGCTTGATCTCCACCCGGGTCACCCTGAACTGTCTTAGAAGAATCTCTTGGTAGCCAGGCGACTGCGTCGCGACGGCGCGGATCGAGATGACGCCGGTTCCGGCTGCGGCGATAGCCGCCGAGCTGCTTGAGTGAATGCGTCTTGGCAGCGCTCTGATCGCGACCGAAAGATCTCTTCGTGTCGGCGACCGATTGCGTTATGAAACCGAAGTGATCATCCTTCGACTACGCTCAGGATGACTCTGGTGAAGCGTACGCTTCCCTCGGGATCGGTATGAGTCGCGCCAGGATACTTAGGTGGGTGTGCTGAATGTGGTCTGGAGCTGTCTCGTCAGCCGAAAACTGTGGGCTTTACATTACTTTCGTAGGAAGCCGAAGATGAAGCCGATGAAGCCGACGATCGCGTTGGGCAAGGCGCGAAGTGCCCAGCTCTTGGCGGCACCGACCTCGTCCTTAGCCGCTTCGACGGTGTTGCCGAGGTGGTCCTTGAGGCCCGCGACGTCGTCGCCGCTAAGCACGCCGAAGTAGGTCAGGGCGATGAGCGCGATCACTGCGAATGCCGTCAGGGCTGCCGCGGTCTTGATGAATGTGCGGAACATGATCCCCACGACCACGCCGACCGCGAAGCTGATGCCCGCCCCGATGAGCCACGGGCCGATCCGGTCGAGGAATGATCGGCCGGCGTCGGCGATTTGTGTTTTGGCCTCGTCGATCTGCTCACCGCTGATGAGGCCCCGTGCGTTTTCGGGCAGGGCGGCTTGGGCGTGCTGTTGGGCGTCGGTGGTGGTGACGTTGTTGGGCGACTCGGTGATATTGCCGTCGGCGGCCATGAGCCCGAAGCCGGCCACCGCGACCACGATGCCGAGGAAGATCAGGCCGATCTTCTTGCCGGTCACCATACGATACCAGCCGGCCCGTTTCGATTCGTGTTTGTCGTCCTTCTCGTCGGCCATGCCCATAGTCTAACGCCGCCCGGCGGCGCAGGGCCAGCGGATGGCGCTTAGAGAATCCGGCTTTGTTTAGACCGGCGACGAGTCGATTCGAGTGTGCTCCTCGATCGCCTCGGCGAGTTCGGATTTGTCCATCTTGCTGCGGCCGTCGATGTCTTCGTCCTTGGCGATGTCGTAGAGCTCGTCCTTGGTCAGGCGTTCGAGCTGGTCGGCCGAGAGGTCCGATGCATCGCCGTGGCTGACGAACTTCCGTGCAGCCTTCGCCGCGACGGTGTTTTCGACGAACTGCTTCGCCCCCTCGGCCCCTTCGTTTTCCTTCTTCCGCTCGGTCTTTTCCTTTTCTTCCTCGCTGAGCAGGTCCCACGCTTTCTCGGGCAGGTAGCGCTTCTTGCCGCCGTCGGGCAGGTCGGCGTCGGCTTCGCCGTCGATGGTTTGCCAGTTCTCGTCGGTCCACTTCTTGAGCGACTCCTGGTCCTCGGTCAGCTCGTCGTCGTCCTTGTACCCGCCGCCTTGTTTTTAGTACTCTTGGACGAGCAGCTGGGACTTGCGTGCGGACCATTCGCCCCGCTCGCCGCCCTTGTCGGAGGCCTTGATTTCCTTCTTCAGCTTCGCGCGGAGCTTGGGCTTGGTGTACTTGTCTTCGTAATCGCTGGCGTCTTTGCCCATGCCATAGGTGGTGCAAGCGGCGCGCCAACGCTCATTCTTTCACGGCTAATGCGACGGTGTGGGTTTTTCCCTGCTTGAGCTTGTCGTAGTTGCCGAAGCGTGCGGTCATGTGGCGTTGGATGAACCGCCGCAGGCCGGTCACGGTGACGACGCAGAGCCGACCGCCGGGGCGGAGGCGGGCGTGGGCGTCGTGGAGCAGGACGGTGAGCAACTCGCCGCCGGTCTTGGCGGGGAGGTTGGAGACGACGTTGTCGAAGCGCTGGTCGTTGGGCAGGCCGTCGAAGCCGTTGCCGAGTTGGGCGGTAACGTTGGCGATGCCGTTGAGCTGCGCGTTGCGATTGGCGTAGTCGACGGCGAGGAAGTCGCGATCGACCATGACCGTCTTGCCGTCCGGGGCATCCGCGGCGAGGGTCAGTCCGATCGGCCCGTATCCGCAGCCCAGGTCGAAGTTGTCGTGTGCCGGCTCGACATCGAAGTGGTCGAGCATGATCCGTGTGCCGTCGTCGATCTTCTTCGGGGAGAAGAGACCGTAGTGGGAGCGGAAGGTCAGGTCGTGACCGTGGAGGTTCGTGTCGATCGTGAGGTCTTGGCGGAGGGCGTCGATATCCACGGCACGATCACTAAAGAGACCACGCCGCTGCGTGTCAAAATCACCGTGCGGTGAGGTACTCGACGCAAAAGAGTTCGTTCTGGTCCACCCAGGTGTGTTGGACGTCCCAACCGGCGTCGTCGGCGACTTCGGCGAAGCCGGGGCGGGTGTACTTGTAGCTGTTCTCGGTGTGGATGGATTCGCCTCGACGGAAGTGGAACGGGCGGTTGCCGATGGTGACGGTCTGGTGTGCGAGCGAGACCAGATGCATTTCGATGCGGCCCTTGCCGGGGTTGTAGGGGGCATAGTGCCGCCAGAGCTCGGGGTCGAAGTCGGCGTCGAGTTCGCGGTTGAGGCGACGTAGGAGGTTGAGGTTGAACTCCGCGGTGACGCCGGCCGCATCGTTGTAGGCGGCGTGGAGGGTCAGCGGATCCTTGCGCAGGTCAAAGCCGATGAGCAGGCCACCACCGCCGCCGACGGTGCTGGCGATGTTGGCCAGGAAGCGCGTGGCCTTGGGCGGGGTGAAGTTGCCAATGGTGCCGCCGGGAAAGAACGCGACGACGTTGTCCGCGTCATCGACGGTGTCAGGCAGCGTGACCGGCTGCGTGTAGTCCGCCCGCACCGGCTCGATCCGCAGCTCGGGGAACTTCGGCCGCAAATGCCCCGCGCAGGTGTCGAGCATCCATGTGCTGATGTCCAGCGGCACATACCCCGCGCAGTCCCGCATCGCCCCGAGAACCGTTTCGGTCTTCACGCCGCTGCCGGCTCCGTACTCGACGAGCACCGCGTCCGGGCCGACCTCGTCGGCGATTGACCGCGCGTTGTCGCGGAGGATCTTTTGCTCGGTTCGCGTCTGGTAGTACTCGGGCTGGTCGCAGATGCGCTCGAACAGTTCACTGCCGGCGTCGTCGTAGAGCAGCTTGCACGGCAGGTGCGGCCGATCCGAGCAAAGAGAATCACATACTTCGTCGAGGAGGGTCTTCGGGGCGGTTGTGGGCATCGTGTAATGGGCGACGGGGTACTGCGTTCGTCGGAAGGACCTTAGCGGCTGCCTCGGTCGGATTGGTTGTGATTGCGTGAAATGTCAGAGACTCTTGGCCAGACGTGCTCCGCTGAACTGCCAACGGGCGTCGGCGGGGAAGAAGTTGCGGTAGGTCGGTCGTATGTGGCTGCGGGGCGTCGCACAGGAGCCGCCGCGGAGCACGAACTGGTTGGCCATGAACTTGCCGTTGTACTCACCGATCGCGCCGGGCAGGCTGCGATAGCCGGGGTAGGCGGTGTACTGCGATTGGGTCCATTCCCACACGCCGCCGAGGGCGGATTTGAGGTTTGAGATTGGAGATTTGAGATCGGGTGCGCGTCCGGGGTGGAAACGCTTGTCATCGGCGAAGACGCCGTCCATCTCACCGGCCTGGTTGCAGGCGACTTCCCACTCGAACTCGGTCGGCAGGCGGTAGTCCATCCAACGCGCGATCGCGTCAGCTTCGTAGTAGGAGAGGTGGCAGGCGATCTCGGCGGGGTCGACCGGGACGAAGCCGTGGAGCGTGAAGTGGTGCCAAACGCCGTCGACCTTGTCCCAGTAGAGCGGCTGCTTCCAGTCCTTGGGGTCGGCGTTGATCTGCGCCCAAGCGGCCGAGAGCCAGAGGTTCGCGGTGTCGTAGCCGCCGTCCTCGATGAAGGCGATCACGTCGGCGTTGAGCAACGGCCGGTCGGCCAGCGCGAACGGCTCGAGAAACACCCGATGCCGAGGCGTTTCGTTGTCGTAGCAGAACCGACAGTCTTCCTCGGCGTGATGCCCGATCGGGTACACGCCTTCCTCGAACGGCACGAACGAGAACGGTGCGGGCTTGCCGAGCGGTGGGTCGGCGAGCTCGCGGTAGACCGGGTAGAGCGGGTTCGCACTGAGCACGTGCTTGAGGTCGGTGACCATCAGCTCCTGGTGCTGTTGCTCATGGTGTAGCCCGAGTTCGACGAGTGCGGCCGTCTCGTCGGTGAGTCCCGCGTCGATGAGTCGATGCATGTGCTCGTCGACGTACCGGCGGTACTCGAAGACCTCGTCCACGGTGGGGCGGGAGATGTTCCCGCGCGCGATGCGACAGTGTCGATCGCCGACCGAGACGTAGTAGCTGTTGAACAGATAGTTGTAGAGCGGATGTTTCTCGCGATAGCCGGGGAGGTGGGGCGAGAGGAGGAAGGTCTCGAAGAACCAGCTGGTGTGGGCCAGGTGCCACTTGGTGGGCGAGACGTCCTGCATCGTCTGAACGACGAAATCCTCCGGGCAGAGGGGTTCGCAGAAGTCGGTGGTCGCTTTGCGAACGGTGGTGTATCGGGTTTTGAAGTCGGTATCGGGCGGGGTGCCGCCGTCGACCGGGCGGGCGTCAGTGGGGGTCTCGGTCATCAGGGTCATGTTGAGGATGTTACCGTACACCGACCGTGTGTGCAGCGCTTAGACTCAAAGCGATGGCCAAGGACACCACAGCCACGGATGCCGACCTGCCCGCGAACTTCGAAGACGCGCTCGCCGAAGCGGAGGAAATTCTCAACGCGATCGAGCAGGGCGACGTGACGCTCGAAGAGTCGTTGGCCAAATTCGAGCGTGGCAATCGGCTGCTCGCCCACTGCCAGTCGGTGTTGGACAAGGCGGAGAAGCGGATCGAGACGCTGACCAAAGGCCCCGACGGCAAGCTCGTCGCGGGGGATGTGGAGTAACCGGCACACCGCCGGAAGGCGGATTGGTTGATCGCCCGGGCACGGGGGTCGTGGAGATTGTGAAGTTCGTCACGAGCGAAGTTGCGATGTCTGGGGCGGTGGCTAGTATCGCCGCCTACGCGATGGACGACTTTTGCCTTGCCCTAGCTTCCGCCCCGTCGACCGCAGTCTGGCGTGACGGAACTGCTCTGTACGCCCCGGTCGTCGCACCGTCGGTGATTCTGATTTGTTGTGCGGTCGCGGGCTTGTTCACCGCATTCCTGCTGCCCAAGCGTGCCCCGAAAGGGAGTATCCGCACCAAGGTCGCCGGGCTGTCGGTGCTTGTCGCGTTCGTGGTGCTGCTCGGAAACGTGTTGAACTACACGGCATCGCTCGAAGGCACCGGCGTGTGGGGTTTCTTCGGCATGGGGCCGTACTTCTGGATCTTCGCGATCCTGGCACTCGCCTCGTCGGTGCGTGTGATCACGCACCCGAAGCCGGTCTACTCCGCTCTTTGGTTCGTGATGACGATCTTCGCGTCGGCGGGGCTGTTCATCCTGCTGACTGCAGAGTTTCTGGCGGCCGCGTTGGTCACGATTTATGCAGGGGCGATCCTCGTGACTTACACGTTCGTGATCATGCTCGCGGCCGACGCCGGCGTGGATCGCGGGACGGACCGCGAAGGGGCCGTGCGAGAGTTTCTCGCCGACCACGACGCCAACGCCCGCATGCCGCTGATCGCCTCGGCGACGGGGTTCACGATTGCCGGCCTGATTCTTTTTCTCGTATTCGCCAAGGCCCCGCAGACCGTCGAACGGAACGGGCCGTTGGCTTTGAATCCTTATGCCCCGGTCGTTGACGGCGGCGAGTCGCTCGCGGCGGTCGGCTCGGTCGATGTGCAGGCCGCCCCGATCGTGCGTGGCCAGACGCAGGAACTGGGCGTGTATTTGTTCAGTAACCAGGTCGTCGCCCTACAGGTCGCGGGGCTGATCCTGACCGTGGCGATGATCGGTGCGATCGTGATCGCGCGGAAAAAGGTCATCCTCCCCGAGCACGACCGCTACACGCCCGGCGATGGGCTCACCCGCGACGTGGTCAGCACGCCGCACACGCCGATCGAGGACAATCCGAACTCCCTGCCGATCCGTGGCACCAGCAATCCGCGCCAGAAGGCGTACCCGCAGACGTGAACTTAGGGGCTAGGCGCTAGGAGTTAGGCGCTAGGGCCGTAGTAACGAGCAACGCCGACTTCCGAATGAGACCTAGCGCCTAGCGCCTAACCCCTAGCGCCTTCTCCCATGGACACTTTCACCCAACTCGGTCTCATGCACTATCTCGCCGTGGGCGGGATCATGTTCGCATTGGGGATGATCGGCTTTATGTGTCGGCGGAACCTTATCACGATGTTCCTCTGCACCGAGCTGATGTTCCAGGGCGTGGCCATCAACCTGATCGCGTTCGCCGCATATCACGGCAATCTCGCGGGGCAGGCGTTCGTGATCTTCATTCTCGTGATCGCCGCGGCCGAGGCGTCGTTGGCGCTGGGCATCGTGGTGTTGTTGTTCAAGCAGAAACCGACCGTCGACGCCGAGGCGTGGCGGGAACTTCGCGGGTAAGTCCACTCTCCTTCGCAAGCTCTCATGGAATCACTCGCGAACATCTCTTGGCTGATCCCGATATTGCCGTTGCTCGGTGCGATCGTGGCCGGCTTCTTCGGTAAGAAACTGCTCAAGGGCCAGTCGCACTGGCCGATCTGGCTCAGCGTGGGTGGGTCGGCGGTGACCTCGCTGCTGATCCTCTTCGCCATGATCGGCGCGACCGGCGAGGCCGGGATGCAGGGCGACGGCCACGCCGCCGCAGGCCTGCCGGCCGAGTACGTCGCCGCCGAAGCCGGCAAAGAGACGAAGGTCGAGAAGGCCAACCCCGTCGCGTTCCAGGAGATCTGGTACACATGGTTCACCGCTGGCGACGAGGCCGACAAGGGCGGTTCGGTCGCCGGGACGGGTGAGGTCGGCTTCTTCGAAATCTCCGCCGGGGCGCTCTTCGACCCGCTCTCGGCGATCATGCTCAGCGTCGTCTGCGGGATCGGCTTCCTGATCACGGTCTTCGCCGCTGGTTACATGAAGGGCGAGGCCGGCTACTACCGATTCTTCGCGTACCTCGGCCTGTTCATCTGCTCGATGACCCTGCTGGTCATGGGCAACAACCTCATCCTGCTCTACCTCGGCTGGGAGGGCGTGGGGCTCTGTTCGTACCTGCTGATCGGTTACTACTTCGACAAGCCGGCGGCACGCGAGGCGGCGAAGAAGGCGTTCCTCGTCAACCGCGTCGGCGACTTCGGGTTCGCGATCGGCATCATGCTGATCTTCTACTGCTTCGGGACGGTGCAGTACTTCCCGACGTACGCCGAGGACGGCTCGCTGTTGACCGCCGGTTTCATCGACATGTTCGTCAACCCCGCGGCCCACGTCGCGGCCGACAAGCTCTGGCTGGTCGACCTGATCCCGTTCTGCCTGATGGTCGGTGCGTTCGGCAAGTCGGCCCAGTTCCCGCTGTACGTCTGGCTGCCCGACGCGATGGAAGGCCCGACGCCGGTGTCGGCCCTGATCCACGCGGCGACGATGGTCACGGCCGGCATCTACATGATCGCCCGCCTCGGCCCCGTCTTCAGCGGAAGCCCGGCCGCCCTATACACCATCACCGCCGTCGGGGCATTCACCTGCCTCTTCGCCGCAACGATCGCGCTTCGGCAGTTCGATCTGAAGAAGGTCTTCGCGTATTCGACCGTCTCGCAGCTTGGTTACATGTTCGTCGGCGTCGGCGTGCTGGCCCCGGTGGCCGGCGTGTTCCACTTGGCGACCCACGCTTTCTTCAAGGCGCTGTTGTTCCTTGGCTCCGGCGTGGTCATGCACGCGATGCTCGGCCACCTCGACATGCGGAAGATGTCGGGCCTCAAGCACCAACTGCCCAAGACCCGCATTCTCATCCTGATTGGTTGTCTCGCTCTGGCCGGCTTTCCGCTGACGGCGGGGTACTTCTCCAAGGACGAGATCATTCACTATGCGAGCTACGCCGGGGACGGGTGGCCCAAGACCGTTCTCTGGCTCGTGCTCTCGCTGACGGCGTTTATGACCGCGTACTACACGTTTCGCCTGTACTTCCGCGTCTTCGAAGGGCCGGAACAGGTGTCGAGCGAACCGCACCCGGATCACCACGGCGACGACCACGGCCACGACGATCATGGGCACGGGCACGATGATCACGCTCATCACAACCATGAGCCGTGGATCATGATCGCACCGCTGGTGCTCCTCGCGGTCGGTGCTTTGTTTGCCGGCTTCGTGAATCTGCCGGGCGTCCACACGTTGGGCAACTTCCTCGGTCACAGCCCGTCGTTCCTGGCCGGTTACGAGAAAGCGGCGGTGGCATTCCCCGGGGTCGACCCGCACGGCTTCGGTCAGCACGGGGAGTACAAGTTCAAGCTGTTGCCGTTCCTCATCGCCGGTGCGATCTCCGTTGCCGGCATCGGGCTCGCGTGGTTCCTGCACCTCAACGAGCGTGGTGCTGCCGACAATCTTGCCGGCAAGCTCCGCGGCTTCACGGTGGTCCTCGACGGCAAGTACTGGGTCGATCAGGTTTACCAGGGCGTCATCGTCGAGCCGTTGCGGGTGTTGGGCAAAGTGCTGGGTGGCGTGGACAAGTACGTCGTCGGTGGCTTGGTCTGGCTCATCGCGTTCTTGCCGCAGATACCGGCGTACCTCATGAAGGTCACGACGCAGCAGGGTTATCTGCAGCGTTACGCCTACGCCATGCTCGTCGGTGTGGCCGTCATTCTTCTCGCCGTGTTCGTTTTCTAAAGCAATCACATGGACACGATGCTGCTGTTACTGATTCTGATTCCGCTCGTGGGCGCGGCGGCGGGTGCGCTGATGCCCGGAGGGCTGAGCCGATACTGGGCGTTAGGAACCTCGCTAACCGTGGCCCTTGTGGCGGCGTTGTTGGGCGTGAACTTCGATTGGCAGGCGGCCGCGCCGACCGTGTTCGACTCCCTCCAGTTCGAGTCGCAGTTCTTCAACCTCGACCGGTTCAACTTTGGCATCACCCTCGGCGTCGACTCGATCGCGATGTGGCTGGTGCTGTTGACGGCGTTACTCATGCCGCTGGCGGTGCTCGCGAGCTACGCGCCGATCAAGACCAAGGAGTCCAGCTACTACGCGTGGATGCTTCTGCTATTGGCGGCGATGATGGGCGTGTTCGTCGCTCGTGACGTGCTGCTGTTCTACATCTTCTTCGAACTCACGCTGATCCCGATGTTCTTCCTCATCGGCGTCTGGGGCGGGGCAAACCGGCGCGAGGCGGCGGTGAAGTTTTTCCTGTTCACGTTCGTCGGCTCGGTCTTCACGCTCGCGGCGATCCTGTTCCTTGCCGCCGAGGCCCGTACGTTCGAGATGACACAGGTCATCTACACCGCCCAGCAGCTTTCGCCCGACGCACAGTTCTGGGTGATGCTCGGCTTGCTCGCGGGCTTTGCGGTGAAGATTCCGCTGTTCCCGGTTCACACATGGCTGCCGCTGGCCCACACCGAAGCGCCGACGGCGGGTTCGGTCTTGCTCGCGGGCGTGCTGCTCAAGCTCGGCACCTACGGGATGCTTCGGCTCGCCGTGCCTGCCGGGCTGGTTTCCGCCGACGGGGTGCCGGCTTTTGCGACCGGGTTGATCCAGTTTCTCGGCGTGCTCTGCCTGATCGGCATCATCTACGGCGCGCTCGTCGCATGGGTGCAGCAGGACATCAAGAAGCTCGTCGCCTACTCGTCGGTGAGCCACCTCGGTTTCTGCGTGCTCGGTTTGCTGGCGTTCAACGCGATCGGCATTCAGGGCAGCGTGTTCTACATGCTCAACCACGGCATCAGCACCGGCGCGATGTTCCTCGTGATCGGCATGATCTACGACCGTTACCACACCCGCGACATCGACGCGCTCTCCGGCCTCGGGGCGGTCATGCCGAAGCTCGCGTTTTTCTTCGTGCTCTTCGTCATGGCGTCGATCGGGTTGCCGGGAACCAACGGGTTTATCTCGGAGTTCCTCTCGATCCTCGGCGCGTTCGTCAGCGACCAGCTCGGCATCTGGTTTGGCATCATCGCCGCGATCGGCGTGATCCTCGGTGCGGTGTACATGTTGCACATGACCGCGAAAATCATCTTCGGCCCGCTCAAGCGACCGCACCGCGACGAAGAGTTGCCCGAAGACCTGAATCTCCGGGAGTTTGCCATCCTCGCCCCATTGGCGGTCATCGTGATCGTCTTCGGCGTGTTGCCCAAGCCGCTGCTCGACAGCATCCGCGACGAGGCGTTGCTCGCGATCAATCCGATCGAGTTGCCCGGCGGCGAGCCAAGTCTGCCGGAACCCGGCCGGCTTGACAGCCCCTCACCGGAACCGGCGGTTCCCGAAACCTCGACGACGAAAGTCGTGCGGGTTGACGAGGTGCACGCACTTCCCCTTGCCTCCGGGTTTCATGCGGAGGGACTGCGATGAATCTGTTCGAACTTCTTGCCGTTGAAACGATTCTGGTCGCCGGTGCCTTGGTGCTGTTCGTGCTCGGCTTTGCCAAGTCGGCCGGGTCACGGCTGGCCGCGCCGGTGATCGCGACGGCGACGGTGCTCATCGCGCTGGTGGTCGCGGCGCTCCAATGGCCCGACGAGGCCGCGGATACCGCTTTCAGCGTCGACGGCGCGATCCGGATCGGTGCGTTCGCGTACTTCGTCCGTGTGATCGTGCTCGCGATCGGGGCGTTGCTTGTGCTACTCGCTTGGCCCAACCGCAAGGATGGCACGGGCGGTAGCGCGGTCGATTGGGGCCGTGACGCGGGTGAGTTTTTCGCCCTGGTGCTGCTGGCGTTGGCCGGGGCGACACTCGTCGCGGGGGCCAACGATTTGATCCTGTTGTTCATGGGCATCGAGCTCGCGAGCATCCCGACATACATCCTCGTGAGCATGTCCCGCCCGACGGCCCAGGCTCAGGAAGCAGGCGTCAAGTACTTCTTCCTCGGCGCGATGAGCGCGGCCGTCATGCTGATGGGCTTTTCGTTCCTTTACGGGATCACCGGCACGACCGACATGTACGAGATCGGCCAGCGGTTCAGCGATGGCGTGTCCGGCCCGATCCCGCTGGGGCCGTGGGGCCTGTTCGCGGCGGTGATGCTCGTCGGTGGTTTGGCGTTCAAGATGGCTGCCGCGCCGCTGCACTTTTACGCGGCCGATGTCTACGAAGGTGCCGGCACGCCGGTGACCGCGCTGCTGAGCTTCGTTCCCAAGACCGTCGGCGTCATCGCCATGGTCAAAATCTTCTTCACGATCGGCGGCAACGGCTTTGACATCTGGCCGCAGATTTCACTGCTCCTGGCGATCCTCGCTGCGATCACGATGACCGTCGGCAACGTGCTCGGCCTGGTGCAGTTCACAGGGGCCAACGTCAAGCGCGTGCTCGCTTACTCGTCGATCGCGCACTCGGGTTACTTGCTTGTCGGTCTCGCGGCACTGACCGGCAGTCCGATGAATGCCGATGTGCAGGGCCAGGCGCTGGCGGCGGTGCTGTTCTACCTCGTCGCGTACGGGCTGATGAACGTCGGCTCGTTCGGCGTCATGTTGTTGTTGCCGCACAAACCGTTGCCGGGAGAAACGACTCAGCCTGCGACCAGCGCGGAGACGTTCGACGACTTGGCCGGTATGGGCAAGAAGCACCCGCTGCTCGGGCTCGCGATGGCGGTGTCGATGTTCTCGCTGATCGGGTTGCCGTTGACGATCGGTTTCTGGGGCAAGCTCGGCCTGCTGCTGCCCGCGTGGAACGTCGAACTCGGTTGGCTGGTGATCTTCACGGTCGTGAACGCCGCCATCTCCGCCGGCTACTACCTGAAAATTCTCAGCGTCATGTACTTGCGTGACGAAGTGGGCGATGCCGAGGAAGTGCGTCGCCCGCTGCCGATCGCCGTCGCGATTGCGACGTCGTGCTTCCTGGTGATCCTTTTCGGTACGCTGCCGCAGGCGCTGAACCGACTCGACACCGAAGCCCAGCGCGCCACCACGATCGACCGTGCTCCCGCCACCATCGCGGTCGCCGAGTGACGACACGGATGGCCTGACAAGAACGCCCGCTGGATAGTGCGTGAGCACCGGCCAGCGGGCGTTCTCGTTCTGCGTTTGGGTCGCAAGACTAAGCGTCGATCCAGCCGTCCTTGCGGTTGCCGAACTCGGGCTTGTGTTTGTCACCCTTGGTTTCCTTACCGCCGACCCAGCGCAGGCCGTTGGCGATGACGTGGAGGATTTCCTTGTTGTGGTACGAGGGGTAGGTCTCGTGACCGGGGCGGAAGTAGAAGATGCTGCCGGCCCCGCGGCGGTAGGTGATGCCGCTGCGGAAGCATTCACCGCCGCTGAACGTGCTGACGAGGATCGTTTCGTCCGGCTCGGGGATGTCGAAGAACTCGCCGTACATTTCTTCCTTGTCGATGACGATCTTGTCGGCGACGCCGTCGAGTATCGGGTGGCCCGGACGGGTGACCCAGAGGATCTCACGGTCGTTGCTCTCGCGCCACTTCAGGTCACAGGTGGTGCCCATGAGTTTCTTGAAAGGCTTGGAAAAGTGTCCCGAGTGCAGGAACACGATGCCCATGCCGTCGTGGACGCGCTTCACGACTTTGTCGACGATGGCGTCATCGACATCGTCGTGGGCCATGTGTCCCCACCAGGTCATCACGTCGGTGTTCTCGAGCACGTCGTCGTTCAGGCCGTGCTCGGGGTCGTCGAGCAGGGCGGTGCGGACTCTGAAGTCGCCCTCGGTGCGGAGGTATCCGGCGATGGCTTCGTGCATGCCGTCGGGATAGACCTCGCGGACTTTCTCGTTGGTTTTCTCATGGCGATGTTCGTGCCAGACGGTGACGCGCAGGGACATGGTTGCTCCGGTTGGGGGATTGGAAAATCGGGACGCGATGGTACGCCGCATGGCGTCGAAGTAACCCGGGAAGGTCTTGTTGACGCAACCGGGATCTTCGATGACGACCCCGTCGATCTTCGTCGCGGCCAGCGCGAAGCTCATGGCCATGCGGTGGTCGTCGTAGGTCGCGATCGATGCCGGTTGAACGCGTGGCGGGGGGACGATGTGCAACGAATCGGTGGTCGTCTTGACCTTCGCACCGAGCTTGGTGAGTTCGGCCTCGAGGGCGGCGATGCGGTCGGTTTCCTTCACGGTGAGTGTGTGCAAGCCGGTGAGGGTTGACGGCTCCTCGGCGAACAGCGCGACGACGGCGAAGGTCTGGGCCGTGTCGGGGATGTCGGCGAAGTCCGCCTCGATGCCGCGGAGCGTGTCGGTGCCGGTGACGGTGATCGAGTCGGCCGTGACATCGACATCGGCCCCGGCTCGTTTGAGCAACTGCGCGAAGCCGACGTCGCCCTGCAGGCTCGTGCTGCCAAGGCCCGGCACGGTGATCTTGCTACCTTCATGTAGCGCGGCCAGGGCGAGAAAGTACGTCGCCGCCGATGCGTCCGGCTCGACCGTAAACGTCCGGCCCTTGTATCGCCCCTGCGGGACGGCGATCAGGATCGGCTTGCCCGTCTTCGGGTCGTACTCGACTTCGGGCGTCACGCCGAACTCGTCCATGAGTCGCATCGTCAGCGTTACGTACGGCCAACTGGTCTGCTCGCCGACGAGTCGGATGTGAACTTCCTCGTCGGCGTAGGGCGCGGCCATCAGTGCGGCGGAGAGGTATTGGCTGGACGTCTCGGCCCCGTAGCTGGCGTTGCGACCGCCGGGCATGCCGGTGCCGTTGATCGTGAGCGGGGGGTAGCCGTCGGCCGCCTCGACCGTCGCGCCCAGGTTGCCGAGCATCGTCACGAGCGGCCCGATGGGGCGTTGGCGCATGCGCTCGACGCCGTCGAGGGTGTAGCTGCCACGGCCGAGGGCGCAGAGGGCGGTGAGGAAGCGGATGGTCGTGCCGGAGTTGCCGCAGAAAAGTTCGGCGGCCTCTGCGGGGATGTGTCCTCCTTCGCCGTTGACACGGATGGTGCGCGCGTCGGGGTCCGAGCCGAGGTCGAAACCGAGTGCGACGAGGTTGTCGATCATGTGCCGGGTGTCGTCGGCGAACAGCGCATCGCCGAGGTCCGATACGCCCCGCGCGAGGGCAGCCAGGACGAGCGCGCGGTTCGTGATCGACTTGCTCCCCGGAACGTCTGCAACGGCGTCGATCGGCGTTTTCAGTACCGGGAGGGTGTCTCGCTCAGGGTCGGCTGACATGACCGATGATAGTGGGAAACCCTTACCCGGTCGGTCGTTCCGATAACCGTGGCACGGGCTGCGCTGTTTTTCCAGCTTGACACTCAAGCAGGGGTATTGGTTTTTCGATGCTGGACTAGACGGAACGCAACGGACCGAGTGGTTCGGCCGACCGTGGGGCGAGACGATTTCGTCCCGACACAGGAGTACGTCGGCGGTCCACCGACGGGAGAACAAGCCAAACGCCGAAGCGACGGGGTGTCGCTCGTCACAGTGCGGTCACGACCGTGGCCGAAGGACTATCAGCATGTACCGCGATATCAAAGCAAAACGTCAGCAGGGCTTCACGCTCATCGAGATCCTCATCGTCGTGATCATTCTCGGCATCCTCGCCGCGATCGTGATCCCGCAGTTCAGCAGTGCCAGCGAAGACGCCAAGAGTTCCTCGTTGGCGAGCCAGCTGCAAGCCCTGCGGTCGCAAGTCGCGCTCTACCGACTCGAGCACAACGACAAGTACCCGACGGCCGATGGTAGTTTGAACACCGCCTGGAACTGGGACAAGCTCACGGGCAAGACCGACAAGGACGGCGACATCGACGCCAACGGCCAGTACGGGCCCTACCTGCAGAGCGCGGCGGTCAACCCGTTCAACCAGCTCGACGTGGTCGGTATCGACGAGGCCTTGGATAACACCTTCGGCTTCATCATGGACAAGAACGGCAAGCTCTTCGCCGTCGGTAAGCCTGCCGGCGACGGGTCTGCCCAGTGGTTCAACGAGGTCACGGGCGAGAGCAGTGCTGCCGCCCCGGCCGGCTACGCCGCCCCGTAATCCGCCTTGGTTTTCCTCCTCCGACCGACGTGCCGCTTGACCGCGGCCCGTCGGTTTTGGATATCTCAAAGATGAAACCCGCCACCCGACAACCCCGCACCCGCACCCGCACCCGCACCCGCACCCGCGCTCGCAACCGGGCCGGCTTCACGCTCGTCGAAGCGCTCATCGCCTCGACCATCCTCACGCTCAGCGTGGTCGCCCTCTCGGAAACGCTCATCGCGACCTACACCGCCGAGAGCGCCATCCGACGCCAAGAGCAAGCGACGAGCCTCGCGATGGACCTGACGAACCAGATCATCGCCAAGCCGATCTCGTCCGACGAGATGCCTGACGAGTTGCCCCCGAGCAACGCGGTCACGATGCGTAACGACGGGACGGGCACCGCGCTGCCCGCCGGCGACGCCAACGTCGTCGACGCCCGGCTGTTCCAACGGCCGGCGATCCTCGCCGAGATGCCGACCATCGACGCGGTCAGCGGGCTCAGCGACACCGTCGCCGCGCCCGTGTCCAGCGATCACCCTGCGGCCGGCAACTACACCCGCACCGTCACCGTCACCCGCCACCGCACGCCCGACGGCCCCGTCGATGACACCGGCAGCCTGCGGAAGGTCACCGTCGCCGTCACCGATCCCACCGGGCGTGAGCATGTCGTGTCTCGGGTCATCCTGCCGTCCGCGTCGCGCTAGCGATTTGCGTCGGAGAGCGAGGAATTCGAGGGTTTGATCAGAGGAAATGCCATGAACACAACGCAGGATCAACCGACCCGTGCGAAACGCAGCGCCCGCCACCGCGGGCTCACGCTGGTCGAGCTTTCGATCGGCATGATCGTGACGTCGGTCGTCGGACTTGCCGCGATGACGTTCGCGTCGGCCGTCACCAGCGCCTGGGATTCGACCAAGCAGTGGAACACCAACGCCCTGACCGCCAAGGTCGCATCCAAGCAGGTCGAGTCCGTCTTCACCGACTCCCTGTTCGTCGCGCAGGTGAACATGGGCAGCCTCAGCGAGTCGAAGAACGCTTACGCGATTCAGTGGGGCTCCGACACGATGAACGAGCTGTTCTCCGACACGCAGGACGGTTACGTGCAGTTCGGCGAGTTGGAACTGGTCGAGTTCGACACCGAAACGAACTCGCTCGTCCACTACACGATGAAGCCTCGGGACGAAGTGCAGTGGTGGGAGCGCGGGTTCGCGCAGATCCCGATGACACGCGAGTCCATGCGTGACGATGAGAACCTAGCCCAGTCGATCCGCGATGCGTCGTTCTTCGAAAAGCGCACCTTGCTGGCCGATGTCGAAGCGGTTCGGTTCGACTACCAGGGTGCCGACATCAACACGAAAACGCCGCAGCTCGCCTACGCGGTGCGGTTCGATGGCAACACCGGCGTACGCGGCATCGTCAACCTCGAGTCGGCCATCGGTGAGGAGAAGCTCAAGGAACTCGAACACGACGCCATTTGGTCCGGTTCGGGCAGCGATCTGTTACCCGCCGGGGGTGGTGGAGGCGGCGGTGATGACGATGACGGCGGCGGGTTCGGGGGCTTTGGCGGATTTGGCGGCTTCTAGCCACTCTCGGAAGGACACAACCATGGCGGTTCATCCCAACAACCCTGACCCCCGCCGGCGCGGCAGCGCGCTGTTGATGGTGCTGATCCTCGTCGCCGTGACGGCCGTGATGTGCTGGGCCATGCTCAGCGAGACGAGCATCCGCGCCGACGCGTCGGCGGCCGCTTCCGCAGCGGCGTTGGCCTCGGAACACAACGCTGACGGCATGGAACTGGCCATGCACTACCTGGCCAACCCCGACGAATCCAACGAGGGCACCGTCAACGGCATCAACGGCCCGTACTGGCCCGGCGGCGTCTACTCGATCGACGGCACCGACGTCGCGATCACCGTCACGCCGGAGCCGGGCGATGTCTTCCTGATCAACGCCTCCACGACGACCAACGGCATCACCCGCAGCGACCAGCAGCGGGTCCAAAGGGAAACCGTCTTTCAGCCGACTCACGCGTTGCAGGTGCGTGGCAACGCGAGGTTGCCCCACGACTGGACCATCACCGGCGGCATCAAGGCCGTCGACAATCTGACCTTCACCGGCACCGGCCCGACGTACGCCGATCCGGTCGTGGCCACGAACCACACCGCCTACCCCGACGGCTCCGCACCCGGTCCCAACGCCGAGGATGAAACCTCGCCCCAGGCGCACGACGTTTCGCTGCTCAACACCAACGACTACGTCTACGACGGGCAGACCTATTCGATCGAGTACCACCACGACGATGTCCGGGACACCACGCTGGGAACGAGCGCGTCCAACCCGCTCGGCGTACACCGCATCGGCAACAACAAAACGCTCGACAACGTCACCGTCAACGGCACGATCATCGGGCACGATCACATCTACATCGAAGGTGACGTCACGATCAACCCGGCCGACAACATGCCGGCGTTGCTCACACGTAAGGAACTCCGGTTCGAGAAGGATGCGCGGTTCGGCGTGCTGGGTATGGTCTACGTTGCCGAGCACCTTCACGGTGAAGACAGCGCGGCCGTGAAGATTCAGGGCACGTTGCTCATCGCCGCGCCGCGCCCGGACGGTCTCGACGATCACTGGGCGGGCGAGTTGGAAGTGATCTACGACGCCGACGCCGCTTCGGTGCGCGATTTCTCGGACGTTGTGACCGCCCAAACCACCTTCAAGGTGCTCGACTAGCCGTCGCAAATCGGCTTCAGTGGCACCCAGGATCGGACGATGCTCGGTGTGAACGCCGACATGTCCATGCGACCCGTACATCCTGATCCGCGCCGACGAGGCTTCACGCTGGTGGAGATTCTCATCGTGTTGGTGATCCTCGGCATCCTTGCCGCGGTGCTGGTGCCGACGCTGTCCAACCGGGCCAATCTGCGGATCTCCGCGGCACAGCGCGTGCTCATCGCCAAGATCCAGCACGCCCAGACACATGCGATCAGCACCAACCGCTGGACGGTCGTGATGGTCGATGAGGATGCCGTGACGATCTACGACCGCGACAGCGAGACCGGGCCGCTCTTGCCGTTGCCGCACCCGACCAACCCCGGCGACTTCGTGACCCGGTTCGGCCCGACGGGCGCGCCGGCGATGCACGAAGTGTCGATCGTGGCCGCCAACTTCGGCGCTCGGCCCGGGCTTTCGTTCGACGAGATGGGCGTGCCGCACTCGGTCTTTGCCGACGGCAGCAACGCCACGCCCCTGATCTTCTCCGGCAACATCATCGTCTCGAGCGACGGCATCACCGGCAGCGTCGAGGTCGAGCCCATCACCGGCGAGGTCACCACCCCCTGAGCGACACGACATGAGCACCGAGCCGACCAAATCGAAACTGTCGTTCGCTCTTGATGGAGCCGAGCTACTGCAACGGGCCCGCGCGCTCGTTCAGTCGGGCGTGACGCCTTTGCCGATGGGGCTGGACGTCGGGCGCACCGACGTGCGGCTCATGCAGGTCGAGACGCCGGGCATGCGTGTCGCGGTCGGTGCGGCCGGCCGGCGTCGGCTCGGATCGCTCGCCTCGGCACCCGATGGCCTGCTCACCGGCGAGGCGTGCGATGCCATCAAGGATCTCATGCGTGGCGGCGGCTTTCGCGGCAAGCAGATCGTCGCGGCGATTCCCGAGAACATTTGCCGGATCAAAACACTCCGCGTTCCCGCCGGTGACGATGCGTCGGTCTTCAACGCGACCGTCGAGCAGATCGAGTCGCTGTTTCCCGACATGGACGGCGTCGTCGAGCTGCGGTGCATCGCCGGCGGCGAGGTCCACCAACGGCTACGCGTCGACCAGCAAAAGAAGGTCGAGCCGTTGTGCGAAGTGATGGCGCTGGCCGCCGAACGTACGGCCGTGGAGGCGTACGTCGAACAACTGCACGGGCTCGGGCTGCACGTCGCGGGGTTGGACTTCGAGCCGGTCGCGCTCTTCCGTGGCATCGAACGGTTCTTCCGCCGCCGCGAGGACGAGCGCGAAGTCCACGTCTTGATCGACCTGGGCGAAGTCGGCACGCAGTTGGTCATCGGGCAGGGGCGACGGCTTGGCTTCTACAAGAAACTCGACATCGGCGACGCCGACCTGAACCGTGCCGCCGCCGACAAGCTCGGCATCACGCTCGACGAGGCGTCCGCCCTGCGGCGTCGTGTCGGTGACCCGAACCCCGAGCGACCGGTGTCCGAGGATGTGCGTCGCGCCGTCATCGACGCGACCCGGCCGACGATCGAGAAACTCGGCAACGAGATCGGCCTATGCTTGCGGTACTGGTCGGTGACGTTCCGCGGGCACCGTCCGGTGCGTGTGTGTCTGACGGGCCGGGGCGCGGAGCAGAAGCCGGTGCATGAACTGCTCGGCACGTCGCTGGGTGTTCCCGTCGAAGCTGCACGCCCGCTGCAGAACGTGCAATGCGACCGTATGCGGCACCTGGAGCGGCACGATCACTTCGGCGAATGGGCGGTCGCGTTGGGCTTGGCGTTGAGCAAGGCGGGCGGCCCGTTCCACGGCATGGTCGGCCCGACGCGTCTGGAGCAGGCCGAAGCCGCCCGGATCGCCGACGAAGCCGAAGCTCGTGAGGCGGACAATCAGTTAAGCCTCCCCGAAGGCGCGATGCAATTCCGGGAGGCGGCATGAGCACCCCGGCCGACAAGAGCGGCTTCGGCTCGACCCCGATGCCGCCGATCGACTTCCTTCCCGGCTGGTATCCGAAGTACATCCGATGGAAGGGGATCGTCCGTGTCCACTATTGGCTGTTTGCGACGATGGTCGTCGCGCTGACGGCGGTGGGACTCGGAGCCTGGAGCGAGGTGGCCGACGCGCAACTGGTGCTCACTTCGCACCAGCGTCAGCTCGACGAGAGCCGATCCGCGCTGCAGAAGATGCGCCACTACCACGGCATCGAACGCCAACTCCGCGACGAGGAGCAGATCTTCGAACACGTCGGCCTGAACGTCGAGTCGGCCCGCGTCCTCGCCACGCTCGATCAGGCCCTGACCCCCGCGATGGCCCTGACCGACGTGCGGATGGAAGCTCACGAAACGGCGATGTCCGCGCAGGAGTACTTGCGTCTCGTCGGCAACGCCAAACCCGGCGCGGCTCGGCCGAAGGTTCGCAAGCTCCGTGTCGATGTCGCGGGGATGGCACCGACCGATTACGACGTCTCGCTCTTCGCCGGCTCGATCGGGAGTAACCCGGCGCTGGAACTGACCAAAACCGAGAGTACGGAGATCGAGCAGGACGGGCGAATCATGCGGCAGTTCCGCGTGAGCTTCACCATCAATCTCGACTATGCACCGTTGCCCGGCGCGTGAACGTCGAAGCGTCCCCGGGTGGATTCGAACCACCGACCGTCGGATTAGAAGTCCGGTGCTCTATCCAACTGAGCTACGGGGACGGGTCTGCGGTCAGTCTACCACGCCCAACGCCGTCTCGACGTCGACGCCGCGGTCGGGCTTGACCGTGACGCTGCCGTCGCGGTGAAGCTGGAAGGGGCAAGTCGCGCACTGGATGCGTTTCTTGCTCGGCTCGATCTCGGCCAGACGCGGGTCGTCGCCGCCGGCGTCGATCGTCGGTTGGTCGTCGGCCTCGATACGCTTCTTGAGCAATTCCAGGATCAAATCATCAATGCCGAGCGGCTCGGCGATTTGGTAGCGGGTGCCCGGGAACTTCGCCGAGGCTTGGTTGGTCAGCGACGGGATGTCCTTGGTGAAGTGCTTGCCGTGGCCGAGGAAGTAGGGGAGCACGACGATCTTGTTCGCGCCCCGCTCGACGCACCTGGCGTAGGCCGCCTCGATGTCGGGCATCGCCAGTTCCATGTGGGCCGGCTCGACGATGCCGTAGTCGTCGGCGAACCGCGAACCGAAGAGGCGGGCGACTTCTTCGAGCATCTCGTTGCTCTGCGCGCGCCGGCTGCCGTGGTCGACGAGGATGACGCCGGTGACGTCGCTCATCAGTTCACCTCCGTGCCATCGAAAGTGACCGAGAGCTGCTTGAGTTCATCGCCACGCTTGATGTGTAGCGGATAGGTCTTGCCCGGCTCGGAGTCCTCGAGCGCGAACTGGAGGTCGTTGATGTCGGCGATGTCGTGCTCGCCGAGTTTGAGAATGCGGTCGCCTTGGGCAAGGCTGGCCCGCTGAGCGGGGGTGTTGTCGGAGACCCCGGCCACAAGCAGGCCCTTCTCTTCGCTGTCGCTGTAGGCGGACATGTCCGGCGTAATGCCCAGACGCACCCGCCGCTCGCCGGGATCACGCTGCGGGCCGCTGGGCGTCTGGCCGCTGTCGGCCATCCGTTGTTCGCGGTCGCGATAGTCCAGCGTATCGGTGGTGGAACGCAGCTCTTCGAGGATCTCGAAGCTGGCGTAGCTGGCGCGGGCCAGGAAGTCGTAGTCGAGTTTGTCGGGCGTGTCGCGCTCTGTGTGGTAGTCGTCGTGCAGTGAGCCGAAAAAGAACATCGCCGGGATGCCCGCCCGATCGAACGGGGCGTGGTCCGAGCGGCCGTCCATGCTCGACCCGGTGTCGACCCAGTCGATCTCGGCCGCCGGGATGGCCTCGTCGAGCATGCTCTCGAAGAGCTGCGTGGTTCCCACGCCGCCGATGCGGAGGGTGCGATCTTCAGGCCGACCGAGCATGTCGTAGTTGAGCATCGCGACGATGTCGTCGTGCTCGACGGGCGCGTCTTCGACCCACTCGCGACTGCCGATGAGTCCGATCTCCTCGGCGCTGAAGAGCACGAAGTAAACCGAGCGGCCTTCGGGGTTACCCTGTTCGGCCAGCAGCTCCGCGATCGCCATCACTGCGGCAGTCCCACTGGCGTTGTCGTCGGCACCGTAGTGGACGGGCCCAGTTCCGCTTCGGCTGCCGTACTCGCCTTTGCCGAGGTGGTCGTAGTGCCCGCCGACGACGATGTACTCGTCGGCTAACGGCCCCTCGCCGCGCATCATGGCCACGACGTTCTTCTCGATGATCGTCTCCGACTCGGCGTTCCATCGGCCGGCAACCGTGACCGGCTCTCCGACGAGTGTGTTCGGCTTGCCCGTGCTGTCGATGGAGGTCTGCAGCTCGGTGAGCGTGGGCAACTCGGCGGCGGCGAGGAGCTTGCCGGCGGTCTCGGGCGAGACTTGCATCACCGGGATGCCGACCCGTGCCCGGCCGCCGCGACTGCTGAAGCGATCGACCGGGTTCTTGCCTTCGTGGTGCATCGGCGGGTTCACGATCAGCAACGCCGACGCGCCTGCGGCTTCGGCGGCCCGGGCCTTTCGGAACAGCTCCGACTCACGCGTGAAGTTGCGGCCCATTTGTCGCTGCTCGTTGTCGTTGAGGAACAGGCTCGCTCCCTCTTCGTCGTGCGGCTCGTAGCGCAACGCGAGCACGACCTTGCCTTCCACGTCGGCATCGTCGTAGTCGTCGTAGCCGCGCCGCTCGGCGGAGATGCTGTAGCCGCCGAACGCGAGGTTACCTTCGAATGCGCCCATCTTCGACCAGCCATACGGAACGTAGTCTTCATTGGCGGTAAGTTGGGTATCGCCGAAGGCGAGTTCGGTCTCGTCCTCGATGAGCGTGTTGCCGGCGTTGAGCGTGAAGGTGTCGAAATAGCCGACTTCGCCCGCGGGTTCGAGACCGAGCTGGGCAAAGCGAAGTGCGGCGAACTGGGCCGATTCTTCGATGCCGTCGGTGTTGAGCCCGCGACCCCCGCGCTCCTCGTCGGCGAGCCAGTAGACATCGGCCTTTATCTGGGCTTCGAGTTCCGCGATCGCCGCCGCCGTGTCGGGAGCCATGTCCGCGACGGTCGCGGAGCGGGTGGTCGCTTGTTCCGTGACCGTCGGTGCGGCCTGACAGCCGAGCACGAGGAGTAACGCCGCATAGGCCGATTTACGTATCATCATGCTGGGACTGTATGGAAGCGGACCATTCACGGCCATTTCAGGACTCACGGGAATCGTCCGGGCTACGCGTCGGGTGCGACGTGGGCGGGACGTTCACCGACACCGTCGCGTTCGATGGAACCATGCTGCATTGCGTGAAAAGGCCCAGCACGCCGCCAGATTTTCAGGGCGGGATTCTCGAAACGCTCAAGGCGTTGCCTTGGGGGCGGATCGACATGGTCCACGGCAGCACGGTCGCGACCAACGCACTTTTGACCCGTTTCGGTGAGCCGGCCGCGTTGGTGACCAATGCCGGATTTACCGACGTCCTCGAGATCGCCCGGCAGGATCGGCCAGACTTGTACGCACTGCACCCGGCCAAGCCCGACCCCATCACCCCACGGGTGCATTGTCACGGCCTCGACTGTCGCATCGCCGCGGACGGGGCGGTGCTGCGTGAGCTAACCGACGACGAGTGCAATCGCGTCGTCGCGGCGATCAAGCAGAGCGGGTTGCAGAGTGTGGCGGTTTGCCTGCTGTTCAGCTTCGTCGATCCGACGCACGAACGACGCTTCGCCGAGATCGCGCGAAACGCCGGCCTCGACGTCACGCTCAGCAGCGATGTGCTGCCTGAGTTTCGCGAGTACGAACGGGCCACCACGACGGCGATCAACGCCCAACTCGGCCCGGTCGTTCGGCGGTATCTCGACGGGCTGAGCCAGGAACTGCCGCATCATGTTGACGACTGCCGTGTCTTGCACGGCGGTGGGGGGACGGTGCCGATCGCCGACGCGCATCTGCATGCCGCGCGGCTCGTTCTGAGCGGACCCGCCGGCGGGGTGGCTGCCGCGGCGTACATCGCCGCTCGCCACGGTCATCGCGATTGCGTCGCCTACGACATGGGCGGTACCTCGACGGACGTCACGCTCATCACCGACGGCAAGCCGACGCTCACGACCGAGCATCACGTCGCCGGCCTGCCGATCGCGTTGCCGATGTACGACATTCACACCATCGGTGCCGGCGGCGGGTCGATCGCCTACCGCGACGTCGGCGGCGCGCTGCGGGTTGGCCCCAAGTCGGCCGGCGCGTTCCCCGGCCCGGCGTGCTACCACCACGGCGGCGTCCTGCCCACCGTTACCGACGCCAACGTTTATCTCGGCCGCATCCCCGCCGACACCAAGCTAGGCGGCACGATGGAACTCCACCCGCCGCTGGCCGAGAAGGTCATCGACCAGCTCGCGGATGAACTCGGCTTGTCGTCGACCGAGACGGCGCTGGGGATCTGTCGCATCGCCGAGGCGCACATGAGCCGGGCGATCCGCGCCGTCACCGCGGCACGGAGCGTCGATCCGCGGGGATTGGCGTTGGTGAGCTTTGGCGGGGCGGGCGGATTGCATGCGTGCGGCTTGGCCGAGTCGCTGGGGATGTCGACGGTGTTGGTGCCGCCGATGGCGGGGGTGCTCAGTGCGTTGGGCATGCTCGTGACGCCGCGCGTCGCCGAGCGATCTCGGACGGTGCTGCACCTGAAGGACGTGCTCGACGACGACCGCTTGTACGCGGAGTTCGGCACGCTCAACGCCGACGCGATGGACGAGTTGCCGGCCGAGCAGACCGCGACGATCGAGGCGTCGGCGGAGGTGCGTTACGTCGGGCAAAGCCACACGGTACCGATCGTCGTCAAGACGCCGACGATCGACGCGGTGGCCGCCGAGTTCAGTCGCCGCTACGCCGAGCGATTCGGCAAGGCGTTGGATCGAGCGATCGAAGTGGTGACACTGCGTTTGCGCCGGGTCGGCCCGGTGCTGGAGGTCGCACTGGCCAAGCCGACCGAAGACCTGCGGCGTGACGAGGTGGACGTGGAGGGGCAAGCCGTGCCACGGCTCAACCGCACCGCCGCCGACGGTGTCGATGGCCCGGCGTTGATCGTCGACAACGAAGCAACGATCTGGGTGCCGCGAGGCTGGCATATCACCTTGCTCGACGACGGCACACTTCGTGTTACTCAGTAGCTCACCACCATGCCCCACCCCGTCGAACTGCAACTTACACAGACCCTTCTCGAAGCCGCCGCCGAGCAGATGGGGGTGGTGCTACAGCGGGCGGCGTTCAGCGCGAACATCAAGGAGCGACGGGACTTTTCGTGCGCTTTGTTCGACGCGAACGGTGCAATGCTCGCACAGGCGGCGCACATCCCGGTACACCTTGGCAGCATGCCCGCAAGTGTCGCGGCGGTGCTCGAAGCGCTGCCCGACCTTGACGGCGACGCGATCGTGAACGACCCGTACGAGGGCGGTAGCCACCTGCCGGACGTGACGCTCGTGACGCCGATCGATCAGGAGGGTAAGCGGATCGGGTATGCGGCGAGCCGGGCGCACTTCGCCGACATCGGTGGCGACTTTCCCGGCGGCATGGGGCTTTCGACACACATCGACCAGGAGGGCGTGCGTCTGCCGCCGATGCGATTGGCCGAGGGCATGGCGAAACTGCAAGCGGGCGTGGGGAACCCTGCCGAGGTGCTCGGCGACGTCGAGTCGATGACCGCGGCCAACCGCGTCGGCGGCGACGCGCTGAGGCAACTCGTCGCTCGTCCTGGTTTCGACGCTACGGCTGCCGCCCTAAGGGAACACGCGCGGGCGTTCATGTGGCAAACGCTCTCTGATCTACCGCCCGGCCGATTCACCGCGCACGACGTTCTTGACGATGATGGGGCGGGCACATTTGACATCTCGATCACCTGCTTCATCGACAAGGAGTGGGACGTGGTGGACGTGTGCGTGATGCCTTCGCCTGACCAAGTGAAGGGCTGCGTGAACTGTCCGTTGGCGGTGACGCAATCAGCGATTTACTACGCGTTCATATGTCTGATGCGGCATAAGTTCCCCGACGCTCCGATCAATGAGGGCTGTTTCGACGACATCGACGTGCTCACGCGGCTCGGGAGTGTCGTCAATCCAGAAGAGCCGGCGGCGGTTTGTGCGGGGAACACCGAGACGAGTCAGCGGATCGTGGACGTCGTGTTCGCGGCATTGGCGAAGGCGTTGCCAGATTTCATCCCGGCGGCGAGCTGCGGGTCGATGAACAGCCTTGCGCTCGCGGGTGACGGTTGGAGCTACTACGAAACCGTCCCCGGTGGCAGCGGCGCGTCGGCGGAGCGGGCCGGTGCGTCGGCGGTGCAGACGCACATGACCAACACCCGCAACACGCCGGCGGAAGCGCTGGAGTTGGAGTATCCGCTGCGCGTGTTGCGCTACGAGCTGGCCGACAACGCCCCATCAGCCGACCTGCCCGGCGGCAGCGGCGTGGTGCGTGAGATCGAAGTGTTGGAGGAGGCGAGAGTGACGCTGCTGGGCGAGCGGCGGCGGGTGAGTCCGCCCAACGGGGCGGCAGGCGAAAACCGGCACAACGGCGAAGTGATCAAGGGAAAAGCCGCATTCAAAGCAAAGCCCGGCGATCGGATCAAGCAAACGACGCCGAGCGGGGGCGGTCATTCGGGGTGATGTCCGTTAGAACTTCCTTTGGACGCCGCCTGCGTGTCGTAGTCAATCAGTTGGATGTTGTTCACGCCATCAAAGTTGCCGATGAAAAAGCGACCGGATTGAACGGCCATGAAACCGTACTCGCCTGGTATGTCTATGCGGTACACAATGTGCCGCGGGTGAGTGATTCGGATTGATTCGCCGTTCTCAAAGGACAAGACGAATGGTTGGAACGGCGTGTCAGTCACAAGTCGGTCGACGTTATCTCGCATCGTTTCGGGCTTGATAATTTCCCCAACATAGCGACCTGCTGCTGATAGGCCAAGATCGTTCTCGGGTAGAGCTCGCGCTCGGCGGATTGGACCTTGTTGGCTAGTGACTCTGGTGTTTCGTCGTCTGCAACTTCGACCGCTTGTTGGGCGAGGATGGGTCCTTCGTCGAGGGCGTTGTTGACCAGATGAACGGTGCAGCCGGTGATCTTGCAGCCGCGTTCGAGGACGGCGGCGTGGACGTGGTGGCCGAACATGCCGGGGCCGCCGAAGGCGGGGAGCAGGGAGGGATGCACGTTGAGCACCCGGCCTTCCCATGCCGCCGGCACGACGACCTTGCGCAGCCAGCCGGCCATGCAGATCAGTCCCGCGCCTTCGCACTCGGCGAACACCGCGTCGCTGAACGCTTCGTCACTCCCGAAGGTCTTCCGCTCGACGATGGTTGTCGCAATCCCCGCCGCCTCGGCCCGTTCGATCCCGCGCACGCCCGGCCGACTGCTCACGACCTTCGCGATGTGAAAGCCGTGGTCGATGAGGTTCTGCAGCGTGCTGCCGGAGCCGGAGAGCAGGACGGCGATGGGCGAACGTTCGTTCATGCGATAACAAAGTAGCCGCGTTGCCACGCAACGCGAGGCGCGGTCGGCCTCGTGTTGCGTGGCAACACGGTTACTTGAATCAGAGCGATTTCACCACGGCCGCATCTCGCGCCGAAAGTTCGGGGTGCTCCGGGTCACTGCCGACGTCGGGCGTACGCTTGCGGCTTCGGGCACACAGGGCGTAGTCCTCACGACGGTCGATGACTTGTACCGTGTCCACGTCGCCATCCACGATGCCGCACGAGCCGGCCGCGACGAGGTCGGCGAGGTCGACGCCATATGGTTCGAGCCAGCGCCGCGTCTCTGCGGTGAGTGTGTACCGCACCTCCGCGTCGGTCGACTTGTTCAATCCGACGTCGGCCTTGAGCTTTTCCAACTGACCCAAGGCGTCATCGCGCAGACGCATCAACGTCGCCCATTCATCACGCTGCGCCATTCCGGCCGCTTTCGGCAACGCCGCGAGGTGCACGCTCCACTGCCCGTCCGGCGTCTTCGGCGTGAACTCCCACACCTCATCGGCCGTGTAGATCGCCATCGGCGCGAGCAGCGTCGTCACAGCTTCGAGTGCCCGACGCAGCACCGTCTGACACCGCCGACGCAGCGGGCTGTCCGGGGCTTCGCAGTAAAGGCGGTCCTTCATCGCGTTGCCGTAGATCGTACTGACGGTGACGTTGCAGAAGTCGTAGAGCAGGGCGAAGGCGCGGTGGGTCTTGTACGACTCGTACGCCGCAGTGATCTCGCGGATGAGTTCGTCGATCTTCCACGCGAACCAGCCGTCGAGCGAGTCAGGAGCGACGTCGACCGCATCGGTCGCCGGGTCGAAATCACTCACATTTCCCAGCAAAAACCGCAGCGTGTTGCGGATCTTGCGGTAGCGATCGCCGAAGTCGGCCAGCACCTTCGGGCTGACCGCCATGTCGCCCTGATAGTCGACGCTGCACGTCCAGAGGCGCAGCAGGTCGGCGCCGTGGCGGTCGATCTCCTGGGTGGCGGTGACGTACTCCTTGTCGCTCTTGGACATTTTGGTGCCGTCGGGTTTGACGGTGAAGCCATGCGTGAGGATCGCATCGAAGGGCGGCATGCCGAACGCGCCCAGACAGCAGAGCATCGACAGCTGGAACCACCCGCGGTGTTGATCGGAGCCTTCGAGGTAAAGGTCGGCCGGCCAGCGCAGGTCGTTGTTGTCGCCGAGCACGCGTCGCCAAGACGAGCCGGACTCGAACCAGACGTCGAAGATGTCGGTCTCCTTGGTGAGCTTCTCCGCCGCAAAGCCCGGCGGGTAGCGGAAGCTGCCGCCGAGCAAATCCTTCGGCTCGTCGGTGAACCACGCATCGCTGCCACGCTGCGCGAACGCTTTGCTCACGGCTTTCACGCTGTCGACCGTCAGCAGCGGCTTGCCGTCGTCGCCGTAGAACACCGGGATCGGCAGGCCCCACGCCCGTTGCCGCGAGACGCACCAGTCGGGGCGGTTTTCGAGCATCCCACGCAGGCGGGCCTTGCCCCAGTCGGGGAAGAACCGCACCGCGTCGAGCGATTCCAGGGCACGTTCCCGCAGCGTCGCGGTCTTGCCGCCGACGGTGTACGGCTTGTCGAGCGCGATGAACCACTGCTCGGCCGCGCGGTAGATGATCGGCGTCTTGCTGCGCCAGTCGTGCGGGTAGCTGTGGGGGTAGTCGGTCTTCTTGAACAGCACCGCGAGTTCGTCGAGCTTGTCGATGATCGCGTCGTTGGCCTCCCAGACGGAGAGTCCGGTGAGCCAGTTGGGCGCGGTCGAGTCGAAGCGGCCGTTGGGTTGGACGGGGCAGTACACGTCGAGGCCGACCTGCCGGCCGAGGCCGTAGTCCTCCTCGCCGTGGCCCGGCGCGGTATGGACCAGGCCGGTGCCTTCGGTGGTCGTGACATACTCGGCGGCCCAGACCTTGCCGGTCCGCCCGACGAACGGATGGCGGTATTCCATGCCGACGATCTGCTCGCCGGGGACGGTCTTGAGGACGGTGTGCTCGCGCTCGCCGAAGAGTTTGGTGACAAGGTCGGCCGCGACGATCGTGATGCGGCCCTTGGCCTCGTCATCAAACTTCACGAACGCGTACTCCACGCTCGGCCCCGCCGCGATCGCGAGGTTGGCCGGCAGTGTCCACGGCGTCGTCGTCCAGATCATCAGCGACACGCTCGCCGGGTCACGCAGCTCGAACTGCCCCTTGACCGCGCCCGGGTTCGCTACGGCGAACTCGACGTACACCGACGGATCGGTCCGGTCCGCGTATTCCAGCTCCGCGTCGGCGAGGGCCGTTCGGTTTTCGATGGACCACGCGACGGGCTTGAGCTGTTTGTAGACCAGGCCGTGCTCGACGAACTTGGCGAAGACTTCGAGCGTCGATGCTTCGTAGGCCGGGGCCATCGTCGCGTAGGGGTTCGCCCAGTCGCCGAGGATGCCGAGGCGTTGGAACTGCTTGCTCTGGATGTCGATGAACTTCTGCGCGTGTTCGTGGCAGAGCTTGCGGACGTCGGGCTTGGACATCTCGCGCAGCTTGGGCCCGAGCTTCTGTTGGATCTTGTGTTCGATCGGCAGGCCGTGACAGTCCCACCCGGGGACGTACGGCGTCTTGAACCCGGCCATCGACTTGTAGCGCAGCACGACGTCTTTGAGCACCTTGTTGACCACATGGCCGAGGTGAATGTCGCCGTTGGCAAAGGGCGGCCCGTCGTGCAGGACGAACAGGTCGGCGTCCTCCCGCGCCGCCATCAGCGCGTCGTACAACCCGTGCTCCTGCCAGTTCGCGAGCCGTTGCGGCTCGCGCGTGACCAGTGCGGCCTTCATCGGAAAGTCCGTCTTCGGCAGGTTCAGCGTGTCTTTGTAGCTCTTGGTGTCACTCATCGCGTCTCTTGTAGGGCAGGCACGGCCTGCCGTTGCTCAGATTGCATCGTATCTGCCGGCGCGGTGACTTCGAACTCGGGTGTCTCCGATGCCTGGACGAACGCCGCCGGCTTCTCGCGTTGCCACTTGCCGTAGTGGAACCGCACCACCATGAAGATCCCCAGCGTCACGCCGTAGACGCAGGCGATCACCCATGGCCCGAAGATGCCCCAGCTCGGCAGCAACCACGCCACCAGCGACCCGCCGCCCACGAGCATCCCCCAGCAAAGTCCGCCGGTGAACAGCGCCGGCACCAGCGTGTCACCCGCCCCGCGCAGGGCGTGGGCGTAGGTGATGTACATCGCGTCGAAGAACTGGTAGCCGACGCAGATCCACAGCAGCCACGCCCCGAGCCGAAGGACTTCCGGGTCGTCGGTGAAGAGCCGCATGAGCGCCGTCGGGAACAGCAGGTACAGCACGCCGGGGATCACCAGCCACGCGAGGACGATCTTGAACCCGAGCCAGGCGCGGGCCTTGGCGGTGGGGATGTCGCGTGCGCCGACGTACCGGCCGACCAGCGCGGTCACCGCGATGCTGATGCCGACCGCTGGGAGGAAGCTGGTGATCAGGAAGCGGAACATGAACAGGTTCGCCGCCATCGCCTCCTCGCCGAAAGTCGCCATCACCACGCCCAGGAAGATCGCCCACGGCCAGACGTCCGCGGCAAACTGAAACCCGCTGGGCAACCCGATCCGCACCAGCCGGCCCATCGCGGGCATGCGCAGCTTCCAGTCGGTGATGCCGAACTTGCGGACGACCGGCCTGAGACAGATCGCCGCGAGCACCGCGAGCTCCACCAGCGCCGCCAGGTTCGTTGCCCACGCAGCCCCGGCCACACCCATCCGTGGAAACCCGGCGTTGCCGAAGATGAGAAGCCAGTTGAACAGCACGTTCGCCGCGATCGCAAACAGTGCGGCCAGCAGCGTCCACATCGCCATGTCGATCGCGATGAGGAACTGCCCGACCGTGCCGACCAGTAGGCGGATCACGGTGAAGTACAGCAAGATGCGAAAGTACGGCACCTCGAGGGCGACCAGCTCCGGCGAGTGGCCGGCCGCGTTGAAGATCGGCCCGCCCAGGAACGTGAACGGCAACACGAGCAGTGCGTATCCGACACTGAACCAGACGCCTTGCCACATGAACCGGCCGCAGCGTGCGAACCGCTTGCCGCCGTAGCACTGGCTGGCCAGCGCGTTGACGATGGTCGTGGTACCAACGCCGATGCAGACGATGGCAAACGCGGCGAGACCGCCGTTGGTCGCGGCGGTCGGTTCGAGGACGCTGCCGTTCTGCCGGCCGTATGCGGCGATCATCAGCGTGTCCACGAACTGCATGATCGTGAAGCCGGCCATCGTGGCGACGGTCGGCCCGGCGATTCGCAGCAGCTCCGCGAGCGGCGTGGGGCCGGTGGTGACAGGTACGTCCGTACCGGTCGTTTGCGGTTGAGCTTCTTCGAGTGACATGGGGAGCCGGGTTGGCGGAGGGGGCGAGCAAGGAAAAGGATCAGCACGAGCGGTCGCGAATGGCGACCGAGCTAATCGTGATGTCTTTTTCTTGACGCATGGCGACTCCGCCGGCATGGTAGCGGCCTGCCATGACCCGTCAAAGATGGATGATCGCGCTGCTGCTCACGGGCCTCGTTGTCACGCTCGCCGGTTGTGAAAAGCCGATCCGCGAGGCGGCCACGACGCTGGGATTCTGACCCGACGCCCGCGGTTTCATCCGTGGACGTTCTAAAGGAGAACGCCAGATCGCCGTCGCGATGCTTCGTCTTCGCGGTGACGTAGATCGTCTCCGGTTCCGCCGCCGCGTCCCACGTCGAGAACAACAGCACCCGTTGCCGATCGCCGGTGACCGCTGCGATCGTGTCCGCCGTCGCCGCGACGACCTTGCACCCGCCGGGGACCGACCGATCCAGGCTCAACCCGTCGTCCGGCCCAATCACGCTCACCCCCGCGTCTGTTGCCAGCACCAGCCGCGCCGACCCGAGCCACGGCAACGCCGCAGCGTGTTTCACCGACTTGCCGACCGAGAACTTCTTGAGCACTTCAAGCGTGTTCGCGTCGAGCAGCACCACCGCCCCGTCTGCCCCGACCGCCGCCAGCCGTCGATCCACCGTCACGACCGCGACGACCTCGTTGGGCAGTTCGGTGATAACGGATTGATCCACGATCACTTCAGGGCCTGAACTGAACAGCAAGCGTCCGTCGGGCAGGAAGTGTGGGCACCGTGCGGGCGGGGCGGCGATCTGCCGGGTAGCTTCGCCCAGTTGCCATTGGATCACGCCGAACTCGCCGTGCGTGGCGACAATCTTCGCCCATTGACCTCCCGGCTCCGATTGCACCGCTGCTGCATTGAAGCCCAATCCGCCCGACTCGGTCCACTCCAACGCAGCCGGCCCGTGTCCGTGATCCACCCACACGCCACGTTGGGCACCGATGTATCGGCCCGCCCCGACGACAGTGATGCTCCGCAAGGGGCCAAGGGCGCTGCTCATTGGGGCGACCTGCTCCAGTTGCATTCTGGTGCGTTCCACCCGGGCGGTGGTTTCTCCGCTGACGATGTGCAGGGTCCAGTCGGTGGTCTCCGCCGCCGAGGCACGCAGCAGGTTCTGCACCATCCCGCCGCGTTCGGCGGCATCGACGTTGGCCAGCAGGTCGCCGACCGGGGCGCCGGTTCTGCGGAAGTCCTCAAGCAGGGCGGCGGCGCGGCGGAGCTGCTCGGCCTGGGCCTCGGACCGTCGCGACGCTTCCTCTTCAGCGATCGCTTCGAGCCGGGCACGGCGCAGCGTGTTGCTCGTCGCGGTGCATTCGATTGGAGCAAGCACGGCCAAGCCATGTGCGAACAAAGCACGCCGGGCTTCGGCGGTGAGCTTTTCCTCGAGCACGCTGGTGTCCGCGGTGATGTCCGCCGCGTCGAGCACGTCGGTCAGCAGGTCCGCCGTCGGCCGCAGCGTGTCGATGAGAAACCGCCCCACGTCGGGCTCATCGCCGAAGCGCTCCGAAAACGCCGCCCGGTCCGCCGCCGTGTCGTTGAGCCGCACGCGCAGGGAAAAACTCACGTCCAGATCGTGCTTGTCCGCACAGACCAGCCCCGTGATCGGCACCTCGACCCGCTGCTCGAACGTCGTGGGTTTCACGCTCACATCGTACAACACCCACGCGATCGACGGACGTTCCAAAACAGTGTCGCATTCCGAACCGCGTTGCGAAGCAACGCAGCTAGGCGCGGCACTTTCGCATTGCGCCTAGCTGCGTTGCTCCGCAACGCGGTTTAGCCGACCTGCGCGAGATCGAGCGTTTCGCCGTAAGTTCGCAGCAGAGCGTTACGCAGGGCGGCGTGGTCGGGCTTCTCAAGGTTTGGATCATCTTCGAGCAGGGCGGCCGCGTCGTCCCGCGCGACCTTGAGCAGCTCCAACTCCTTGGTCACGTCGGCGATCTTCATCGGTGGCAGGCCGTGCTGGCGGGTGCCGAAGAAGTCGCCGGGGCCGCGGAGTTTCAGGTCGGTCTCGGCGATCTCGAACCCGTCGTTAGTCCGGCACATCGCGGCGATCCGCTCCTGGCTGTCCGGCGTCGTCGCGTCGCTGACCAACACGCAAAAGCTCGCGTGCTCTCCACGACCCACACGTCCCCGCAACTGGTGCAACTGCGAGAGCCCGAACCGGTCGGCCGACTCGATGACCATCACCGTCGAGTT
>JBCDCH010000040.1 GCA_039182125.1 Planctomycetota bacterium | reverse complement strand
CGTTTGAGCGGCGACCAACGGGAGCCTTCTTCAGAAGCTCCCGTTGGTCGCCGCTCAAAATGGATCGACCGCGTCAATCCACCAGCGCCCGCAAATCCATCGGGTCGATCGGGAACTGTTCGCTGTTGAGGTCGGCCCACATGGCGGCGTCGCCGTTGAGGGGGCTGCGAATGTTGTACGCTTGGAACGCGAGCATCTCGCCGACGCGGATGAGCAGGTCGACGAGCCGTTCGCCCGCAGCCCAGTGGTCGCCGACGCAGACGGTCGTCGTGTCGATGTTGGGATGAAACACCGGCGTGAGCATCGAGACCGTCGGCGCGAGCCGGGGGTAGTCCGGCGGCAACACGACCTGCACGCGATGGCCCTTGATCGGCTCGGGCTCACGCTTGATTTCCTTGCGGAGCGAGCGGACGAGGTAATCCAGTACGTACTTCTCCGGTGGTTCACCTGACGCTTCGACGATGCGGATCGGTCCGTCGGCGAAGGTCTCGCGTAGCGTTTTTTCGTCGGCGAGGAGCCGACGTTGCCGTGGTGAGAGTTGACGATTCAGGCTTACCGGCTGCGGGATCACCAGCGACGTTTTGCAGTGCTTGCAACGCGCCTTCTTGCCGGCGAGGCGGTCGGGGACATCGAACTTGTGGCCGCAGGTGACGCAGCGGAAGGAGATCATGGTTCGATTGTTCGGGGTCAAATCGGCGAAGCGAGCCACCACCACCAACTCACGCCCACACCGACGAGCGCGCCGGCACCGGCGAGTGCTGCGGCGGGGATCGATTTCTTCACGCCGGCGATGGCGGCCACGATCGCCGCCGGGATGCCGAACGCGAGGATGCCGAGAGCGCTGCCGGCGACGGCGGAGGCGAGCAGGGCCGCGTCGGCGGAGGTGGTCGTCTTGGCGACCGCGACTTCGAGCCCGCTGTCATCGCCGGCATGGTCGCCGGAGTCTTCGATGACGGCCGCGCCGACCTGCGTGCATCCGTAGCTGCCGCAACCGCCGTTTTGCACCCAGCAATCGCGGTGGTAGAGCACGCCGCAGTCGTTGCAGCGGTGCAGCGCCTGACGCGGCTCGACCTTCCATTGACAGACCGCGCACATCGGCCCGGTGTCGAGTTTGAACGGCGGCTCTTTCTGGAAAAACCAACCGGCCACGTCCCCGAACCGCACCTGCGCGCCGTCGGGCAGCACGTCCTTCGGGTACACCCGGTCACCATCGACGCGGATGCCGTTGGCGCTATTCAAGTCGACGACGCTGGGCAGTGCCGGGTCGGTCAGTTCGAAGCGGGCGTGGTGTCGGCTGATCGTGGGGTCAACGATTCGGACGTGCGCGTCGTCGCCGCGACCGAGGATGTCGCCGTCGCTCAACTCGAAGCGTTCAAGTTGGTCGCGGACTTGGAGAACGAGACAGGGCATGACCACCGGTTTGTTATCGGCTCACTTGGGCTTTTCGCCGAACTCGAAGTTGGTCGAGCCGACGCCGATGACGTCGCCGCGGAGGAGCTTGGCACGTTGGACGGGCCGGCCGTTGACGGTGGTGGGGCCGCCGAGGGGCAGGTTTTCGATTTCGTAGCCGTTGGCGGATTTGTGGACGGCGGCGTGGCGTCGGCCGACCTTGTTGTCGTTGAACAGGTAAATGTGGCTGTTCGGGGCCGCGCCGACGTAGGTCGGGTCGCGGTAGAGCACGAACTGCTTTCCGGCGATGGGCCCGGCGGTGACGCGGAGCCAGCCGTCCTTGATCGCGTCCTCGACCCACGCCGACGCAAGGCCCGCACCGCCGCCGATGAGCAGCAGGGCGGCCAGGCGTGAGAGCGGCTCGGAGGAGAGGGTTTCAAGGATCGGCCCGTAGAGCACACCGCCGATGGCCCCACAGACCAATCCTGCGACGAGTCCGATGCCGGCCCGCTTGCCCGAACGCATGGCCACGCCGGGCGCGGCCGCGAGGCACATTCCGAGCACGCCCCAGACGGCGGCGCGGGCGAGAATCAGTTGCCGCTCCGACGGCACGGTGTCGACGCCACCGGTGATGAGGGTTTGCAGCGGCACCGCGATGAGCCCGGCGGCAGCTCCGCCGACGAAGCCGACCGTCGCTCCCACCGCCGCGAACCGCAGGGTGGCCGTCCAGTTCCGACCGACCGCCGGCTCGGCCGCACTGAGCGCCGCACCGAGAAACGCACCGGCGATCGCGAAGAGCAGCACGTCGGCGATGCGGTCCTTGGTCCGCTCGCGATCGAGCAGCGCCAGCGATTTGGCCGTCCGCTCGTCGGCTCCGAGCGTCGGATCGGTCTCGACTTGATAGAACGGGTTGTTGCCGTAGACGCGGTCGAGGTCGGACAGCTGGAAGGCCGCGACCTCGGGATCGAGCGTGCCTTGGCTGATCTGCGATTGAATGGCGGCGCGTTCGTTGAGTGCGGCGTTGGCCCGGGCCTGGACGTCGGGGCGCAGGTGCAGGAACTGGCCGATGCCCCAGCCGAGCAGTCCGCCGAGCAGTCCGAAGAGCGTGAGGTACACCGCCGCCCGTTGCAGAAGCGACGGCTGTTGCTTGGCGACGCGCGAGACGACCTTGGCGTTTTCGTAGTGCGACTTGGTCTGCGAGATTTGCTTGTGCTCGCGGAGCGTCTTTTCGACGTTGTCGCTGTGTAGCTCGTCGCGGGTGATGATCAGCGGATCGGACATGGGATGGCTCGGGTACAGATGAGAGCGCGAGCTTAGAACTCGAGGAAATACAGGGCCAACCACAGCCCGGCGATCAGGGCGACCACGAGCAGGACGAACAAGACCGGCGTGACGACGGCACTAAAAAAGCCACCGAGTTTGCCGGTCGGGCCGGAGGTGCCGCCGTTCTGTTGGATCTTGCGCCAGTTGGTGGTGGCGTTCTCCTCCTCGATGATCCACGGCTCGCGTTCGGGGTTGCCCCCGCGCCAGACGAAGTTGCCGATCTCCTGTCGGACCGGATCGACGACGATCGCCGGCTGCCATGGCAGGTCGAAGAAGTTGCGATGGATAAACACGTCCGCGTCGGAGAGGAAGACGCCGAAGTCCGGGTGGGTGTGGTACCAGCCGGCCATCTTCCGGTCGGCGTGGTCGGATTCCATCTTCTCCATCACGCTCGTCCACGTCTCGGCGGTGAACGTGACGGACGCGCCGCGTTGGCTGGCGGCATGACCGGGGATGGCGGCGGAAATGAGCAGGTACGGGCCGAAGTGGTCGCGGTAGAGGTTGCCGGCAAGGACGCCGCAGACCTCGACGTCGGTGCGGCTGTTGGCGTGCTTGAGCATCGCATCATGGGCACCACGCCGGATGACGACCTGGAAGCCGTGCTTGCGTTGGCCGTCGGCCCGTTTGATCAACCGGCGGGGCAGGCTGGTGCTGATGACCGACGCCGCGTCGAGCACGTTCTCCGCCTGGGCGGCGGTCTGAGCTGCGGTCGGCTCGCCGTTGGCGTTACCCTGCCGCAGCGCGTCCTCGGGCGCGTCGGTGGCGGGTGCGGCATGCTCGGTGTCAGAGCTCATTCCAGTTCCAGTTCGTCCTCGACGGTGTCGTCGGAGAGTTCAAGCCCGATCGCGCCCGCAGGGGTGCGTGCGGTGAAAATCTCGTGCGACGGAAAGCCAACGTCGGCAGGTCGCAACCCAAGCAAGTTCGGGCCTGTGCCGGTCGTATCGGTTGAAACGGCGTCCAATGTAACCACATGTCGCGCAGCGCCGGTCCGCGGGTCCGAAAGCCGTTCGGCCGATACGCGTTCCAATAAATCGTCGACCGGCTCGAACTCGCCGGTTTCGGACCGAAACCCGCGCAAGAGCGTCTTGGGCAGTTCCAGGTTTGGAGCGCCGAGCCGGGTGGCTTCTTCGAGAAGGCCGCCGAAGGTCGAATCGGTGCCGACGGGCCGGACGTCGAGCAGCGGGTCGTGGCTGAGGCAATCTTCCTTGCGGTCGTACTCGGTCTGCCAGGCGTCGGTGGCGGCACCGTTGAAGCTCCAGCCCTTGCCGGCGATGGTGTCGATGCCGTGCAGGAGCTTGACGGCTTCTTGTACTTGCACGCCCGCGATGATGCTGCCGACGGTCGGGGTGGTGGGCACTTTGCCGCCTTCCATTTCCTTGCGCGACAGCCCGGCACACGACCGGCGATGCTGAAGCACCTGCCAGTCGGTCTTGTTCATCGTGCACTCGTAGCACGCCCCGGGTGGGACGAAGACGCGGGCGATGCCGTCGACGACCTGGATCGCGCCGTCGACCCACGGCGTGCCGACGCGGTAGCAGGCGCGGTTGATGGCAAGGCGTGCTTCGCGGTTGTCGAGCCCGCCCAGAACCACGTCGGCTTCACGAAAAGCACCGAGCCCGAGATCGAGCTTCACGTCCCCGACGACGGCGCGGGCGTCCATGTCCGGATAAATCTCCGCCGCCCGCTCGGCCGCGACCTCGGCCTTCTTGCGTCCCGCGTCCTCGGCCCGGTACAGCACGCTGCGCGAGAGGTTGCTGTGCTCGATGTCGTCCATGTCGATGATAGTGACGTGGCCGTGACCGCGCTGGCCGACGCCGAGCAGGGCGAGGTTCTTCAGCAATTCGTTACCCAACGCCCCGGCCCCGACGACGATCACCCTCGCCGACGCGAGCCGCTGCTGATCCCACCAGCCGATGAGCTCGAAGCGGGAGAAGCGGTGATCCCGCGTCGAAATGGTCAGGGGTTCAGCCATCGGCGTCGGCTCCTGCGGTGATCTCGGGCATGAGACGTAGCACGTCGCCGGCTTGCACGCCGGCGTCGGCCAGCGTGGCGTCCTCGGCGAGCTGTTTGCCGGTGCGGCGGTGGTGGACCTTGTAGCTGAGCAGGTTCCCGTCAGGGCCGGTGCGGGGGAACTTCATGCGGTCGATGAGCACCGCGAGGATTCGCTCGAGCGGCTCGTCGGTGGGCATCTGTACTTCCTGGCGTTTGTTACCCGTGGCGTCCCAGATTTCGACGAGGACTTGCGGTTCGGCGGTGGGGTTGGGTTCGGTCATGGGGCTTGAAAATGGGCGGTACGACGGGTGAGTGCTTTTGTCGCTATCGGACGATCCGGGCGAAAACGTTGCCCCGATGCGTGGCTAGGACTTGCGGGACCCGAAAACATGCTTGCAAGCCGGCCCGATAATCCTTACAGATTGTCCAGGCATTGGCCGGTTTGGGTCGTTTTCCGTTGAGAATCTTCTCGCGACTGACGAGTCATCGGCTATGTTATGAAGCATTCGCCCACCGGCGTTCTCCGGGTAACGGGCGGTTGATTGCGGGGGCGGAGGTTTCTGCCGGCTTCGGCCGTGTTTTTGGCAGTGATCTGTTCTGTGGAGGTGCGTCGGGTACCCCCGACGTAAGGAGACGCGTCCCGAAAGGGATGCGATCGTGGATCGTGTGTTCCGCGCGGGCGTTGTAACCCGTCGGACCGAAATAACCGACGTTGGATAAAGGCGCCGCCGCGCCGCAAGACCGTACACCCGACCGACAAGACCCAACGCCGGCCCAGGACCCTCACGATGACCGATTCTCACGCCTTGTCTCAAGCATCGCCCCACGCCGTTCAACCTTTGCCCGCCGTGCACGACACGCTCATCGGCGTTCTCGCCCGGCGCAAGGCCGTCGTGCTCGCGATGTTGCTCGGGGCGTTACTGTTGGGGTTGGTGTATTACTCGGTGTGGCCGCGGACGTACTCGGCGGTCGGGCTGGTGCGGGTCGAGCCCGGTGCACCGGTCGCGTTGAGTGACAACGATCGCGTCGATGCCCAATCGGCCCTGCTGTTCCGTCACGCGGAGGCCCGGTTGCTCACGACCGACGAAGTGCTCTTCCGTGCCCTTCAGGCCAAGAACGAAGAGGGAGGGCTCGTCATGGACAGCCCGTGGTTCAGCACGGACAGCACCCGCATCCAACAGCTCAAGAAACAGCTCGGCGTATCGGTCGATCGCGACAGCGGCCTGATCAATGTTGAACTCCGCGGCGAGAGCCAGCCGGAAATCCGCTCGATCGTTGATGCCGTCATGAGCGCGTACAAGAATCTGCGTGTTGAGCAGGACCGCGGCAACGCCAGCGATGTCATCACCATCCTCGAAGCCCAACGGGCCAACAAGGAAGCCAAGCTCGCGACCACCCGCAACCGCATTCTTGAGCTGAAGAACAGTTCGGGCGGTGTTCCGATGGGCGATGGCGGGAACATGGTGCTCATCGAGCTTCAGGCCCTCAGCGGCCAGCTCGTCGAGGCCAAGCAGGCCACGATGAAGGCCAAGAACAACTACGACCGGGCACTCGCCGCCTACGAGCAGACGGATCCGCAGGATCGCATGAACGCCGAGGACGGTTCGACCATGATGCTCAGCGGGGAGAGCGAGGAACTGATCCGCCAGCGGATCGTCGGCCTCGAGCAGCGGTTGCAGACGCTCCGGCAGACGTACCTGCCCAGCCACCCGCAGGTCCGCCGCGTCGCCGCCGACATCGCCAAGCTGCGCGCGACCCAGGTCGCCGTCGCCCGCGGCAACTTCGACGCTTCCCGTCAACTCGAAGAACAACTCATGCAGGAGGTCGAAGGCCTCCGCGAGCAGGGTGTCGAGCAAACCGGCAACCTTTACGAGATCGCGTTGCTCGAAGGCGACCTGACGCGGCTCGAAGATCAGATCGACGAGCTCGACAAGTCGATCGTGACCGCCGCATTGTCGCAGGACACCAAGGACCTGCAGATCACCGTCGCCCAGGAAGCCAGCACCGACAACGACAACGTCACGCCGCAGCTCGCGACGACGATGGTCGCCGCCGGAGCGTTCGGTTTGATCGCGGGCATCCTGTTGGCCCTCGTCGCCGAATCGAACGCCCCACGTCTTCCGGCAGGGGAGAAAAGCGTGTCCGAAACGATGGCCCTCCCGGTCATCGGCACGCTGCCTGCGATGGACGGGGCCAACCGACGCCGTTTGGCGTTGGCGCCGATCGAGGAGCCCGGGCTCGGCTTCGCGGCGGAGGCCGTCGAGTTGGCCGATGAGCTTTTGGCCGGCGATTTCGCGGGGGCCAAGACCATCCTCGTCACCAGCCCGACCCAGCGTCAGGGCCGGACCGTTGCGACGGGGTCGTTGGCCGTGTCGCTGGCCGCGCTCGGCAAGCGGGTGCTCGTGGTCGACGCCGATCTCGAAAAGCCCGACATGCACGAAGTCTTCGACAAGCCCAACGAGGACGGCCTCGCCGACGTGCTGCGTGGCAACGGCAACGTGTCCGACCTTGCCCGCCCAAGCGGTGTCGACGGGCTGAGCCTGCTCACCGCCGGCGACATTCGTGGCGACGAGGCCGAGGTTCTGCTCGGCGGCCAGCGGTTGGACGAGGCGTTGAACCAGATGCGTGAGCAGTACGACGTGGTCCTAATTGATGCCGCGGCCGAGAGCAACGGCGACGCGGCCCGGATCGCGGCCAGCGCGACCGACGCGACGATGCTCGTGATGCGTGGCGGCAACAGCGATCGCCGCCGGGCCGAGCAGGCCCGCGACCGGTTGCTGGACATGGGCGCGAACGTGAGCGGCCTGCTGCTGATGAACATGCCGACCTCGGGACGCATCGCGTACTCCGGGGACGGCCCGAAGATGGCCGCCAGCGCCTGAGTCGCCGGCCGATGTTGGGAGGCATCGGTTGATCGATCTCGAAGGCTGGCACCCCGATGACGTATCCGGGGTTGGAACACATCGTTCGGCCATGCGGAAGTCATGCCCCGTGTGATCGATGGATTGGGAGAATGACCGCTCGGCCGTGTGGAGGCCGGTCCGAGCTTTTGGGAGAGAAAGTGCCAGCAGCCAACTCAACCGCGGCGCTCGCATCACCGCCGCTCCAGGAAGCCGCTCCGCGGGTGGAGTCGCAGCAGATGTTGCGACTCGCGCCCGCGCCGGAACTGCCCGAACGCAAGATCAACCTGCATCTTGACGAGGTGCTCGACTCCGGCAGCTTTCGCCGTGCGGTACATCGCCGTCGGGCCCGGATCGATCGTTTGGGCGGTTGCTTCGCGCTGCTGTACCTGCGGATCGAGCCGAGCACGAACAAGCGCTTCGCGAAGGCCGCCCGGTTGCGGATGGCCCGCACGCTGCTCCGCGCGGCCCGGGGTGGTGACATTGTCGGCTGGCACGACGACCGCACCGCCGTCGCGCTGCTCCACGACGCCGACCACGAGGGGGCACGCAGCTTGGCCGACCGTGCCTGCGCGACGCTTCGGCGGTTCGGCATCGACGTGTCGAGCCATGTGCTGAGCTACGGCGACGACGCCGACTGCGACACCGACGGCCGGCTTCAAAAGATCCTTCGTCACCGCACGCCGATCTGGAAGCGCGCGATCGACATCACGGCCGCGGGCGGGGCGTTGCTCGTGGCCGGGCCGGTGATGGCGGCGGTCGCGCTGGGCATCAAGTTCACCAGCCCCGGCCCGATCTTCTTCATGCAAAAGCGCAGCGGCTTCGGCGGCGCGCCGTTCATGATCTACAAGTTCCGCACGATGGTCGTCGACGCCGAGGCTCAGAAAGCCGCACTGCGGGCGATCAGCGAGCAGGACGGCCCGGCGTTCAAGCTCACCGACGACCCGCGGATCACCAAGTTCGGCCGGTTCCTCCGCGTGACCAGTCTCGACGAACTCCCGCAGCTGTTCAACATCCTCAAGGGCGACATGTCGCTCGTGGGCCCGCGGCCGTTGCCGGTCGACGAACAGGCCGGCTGCTCTCGCTGGCAGGCCGCCCGTCTCGACGTCGCGCCGGGCCTGACGTGTATCTGGCAGGTCGAGGGTCGTAGCCGTGTCTCGTTCGACGAATGGATGCGGATGGACCTGCGTTACCTGCGGCACCGCACGCCGCTGCGTGACATCGGCATCATCCTTTCGACCGTCCCCGCCGTCCTTCTGCGGCGCGGCAGCAAGTAACCCTCACTCGCAACACGCCATCAGTTTCATGGATACCGCCACACTCGACTCCGTTGCCTCGGCCCCTTCGGCAGAGACTGCCGTGCAGCGGCCTATTTCTTCGCCGGTGCTGCCGCCGTTGTCCGCCGTGGAAGCCGACCTGGGCATCGACCCGGCCATGGGCGGCGTGACGCTGCCGCCGCGTAAGCCCGTGTTCGGCATCCCGGTGAGTGTCACGCACTACGACGAAGTCGTCGACTGCGTCATCAGCCTGGCCAAGCAGGGCGTGCGGGGGTCAGTGCAGTTCCTCTCGGCCCACGGGCTGGTGCTGGCAACGCGGGACGACACCTTCGCCAAGGCGGCGAGCCATTTTTCGATCACCTGCCCCGACGGCCAGCCGGTCCGATGGGCGATCAATCGTTACCACAACGCCGGGCTGACCGATCGCTGCTACGGCCCGGAGACGACGCTCCGCACGATGGCCGCCGCCGAACGCGAAGGCGTCTCGGTCTACCTTTACGGCGGCAAGAGCGACGAGCTGCTCGACCAACTCGTCGGCGAGTTGGCCAAGCGCTTTCCGAAACTCAAGATCGCCGGCCGACAGTCACCGCCTTTCCGACAGCTTTCCGACGAGGAGCACAACGAGGTCGCTCGAGAGATCAACGCCAGCGGTGCGGGCATCTGCTTCATCGGCCTCGGTTGCCCGAAGCAGGAGATGTTCTGCGATCGCCACCGCGACGACGTGAAGCCGGTGATGATGGCGGTCGGCGCGGCGTTCGACTTCATTGCCGGCAACACGCCCCAGGCACCGGCCTGGATGCAGAAGCGCGGCCTCGAGTGGTTCTACCGGCTTTGCACCGAACCCCGCCGATTGTTCAAGCGTTATGCCGTGACGAACTCGCGTTTCCTCTGGCTGTGGTTCACCAACCGACCGGGTCGGGCGGACTGAGTCGCGTCCCGCGATCGGGCGGGGATCGAACAAACTGGGGCGCTTGGGTTTGGACACTCGGCCGGGCATGCGTATGACGACAGCAGTGACTCAACCTCTGAGCGAGACTTGTGCCGAGGAACCTTCCGCGTCGATCGACACGCCGGAGGAGGCGCACGATCGCGGCGGGTTGCTGCGTCGGGTGTTGGGTCGTGGCTCTTGGGCTTTGACCGATCAGGCGTTTTTCAGTGCGAGCAACTGGCTGCTCTCGGTGCTGCTGGCCAACTGGCTGGCGAGCGAAGCGGAGTACGGGGCGTTCGTGGTCGCGTTCGGCTGGTTTTTGTTGATCGCGACGTTTCACAACTCGTTCGTACTCGAGCCGATGCTGGTGTTCGGGCCGCGGCGGTTCGGTGAGCGATTGCGGCCTTACAAGGGCGCGCTCGCGGCGATGAGCGTCACCCTCGCCTGCGTCGGCGGTGTGCTGCTGGCGGGGATCGCCGGTGCCTACGTCCTGCTTGGCGAGGGTCAGGCGGCTGGTGAGATATTGGCGTTCGCGGTCGCGGCGCCGTTGATTTTGCTGCTTTGGGCGATGCGCAAGGCGTGCTACGTCGATTTGCAGCCGCGCAACGCCGCACTGGCCGGCGCGGGCTACATGGTGTTGATGGTCGGCGGGATGTTCGCCGCGCACGGGTTCGGCGTGTTGAGCATTCCGACGGCGGTCGCGGTGATGGCGGTGTCGAGCATCCTCGCAGCCGGCTGGTTGGCGCTGCGTGAGAAGGTCGCGCGACCGAGCCTGTCGATCGTCGGCGAGGCGGCGGGTGACCACTGGCGGTTCGGCCGGTGGGCGCTGCTCAGTGGGCTGCTGACCCTGCTGCCCGAGCAGATTTACTACCTGATGCTGCCCGTCCTCGAACCCGAGACCGGTTACGCCGACGCGGCCGCCCTGCGGGCGATTCAGAACCTGTTCCAGCCGTTCCTCCAGTTGATTACCGCCGTGATGAGTTTGCTGGTTCCCGTGTACGTCCGCCAGACCAGCTCGGCGGACCTGCGTCGGATGATGCGGCTTGCCATGCTCGGGCTTTGCGGCTTACCGCTGGTCTGGATGCTGTTGATGGGGCTGACCCACGAGACGCTCGTGTCGTGGCTCTACGGCGGCCGTTACACCGACGCGAGCGGCATGGTTTGGCTGTTGGGCCTGGTTCCCGTGGGCTACGGCTACATCGCGACCCGCGCCGGCGTACTTGCCGCACGTGAACGGCCCGACCAGATCTTTCTGGCCATGGCCGCCGGTGGTACGTTCACCATCACGGGCGGATTGCTTTTCGCACACTGGTACGGCTTATGGGGCATCGCCTGGGCGTGGGTCATTTCGACCGCGTTGGGCTGCGTGGTGATGGACCTTCTCACCCGCCGGCAACTGCACAAGCACCCCGTAGGTTCGGTCGATGCTGCAAAAGGAGCCAGGGGAGACTGATCATGACGTTATTGGCAGAAAATGCACTCGAACACGGGCCGACATCAGACGCCCATCGCACCGAACCGGGGAACCGCCCGTCGCCGGCCGACCCGCTGGTGACGATCGCGCTGCCGGTCTACAACGGCGAGCGCTACGTCCGTGAGGCGATCGACTCGATCCTCGCCCAGAGCTTCACCAACTTCGAACTGCTCATCAGCGACAACGCTTCGACCGACTCGACGCCGCAAATCATCGCCGATTACGCCCGGCGTGATCCTCGCGTGCGCCTTCATCGCAACGAACGGAACCTGGGCGCGGCCGAGAACTTCAATCTGGTCGTGGAGCTTGCCCGCGGTGATTTTTTCAAGTGGGCCGCTTACGACGACGTTCTTGCGCCCGACTGGCTCAAGGTCTGCGTCGAAGCGCTCGAGCGTGAGCCGGACGTCATGCTCGTGCAGACGCGGACTCGGGTGATCGACGACGAGGGGCGTCCGATGCGCGTGGTCGCCATTCCCGAAGGTGCCCGGCACATCGTGCCCGACAATCCGGACGATCCCGACGCACCGACGATCCGGTACGCCGACGCCTACGACGCGCCACGACCGGGGCTGCTTTCGGTCTCCTCCGCGGTGCGGTTCCGCGAGATCACACGAAGCCATTGGATGTTCGAACAGTTCGGCCTGTTCCGGCTTGATGCACTGCGGTCCCTGCCGCTCGATGGCAAGTACGAACGCCCGTACGGCTCGAACACGGTCACGATCGCTTCGGTCGCCATGCGTAGCCCGATCCGCGAACTCGAGCCGGCCTTGTTCCTGCGGCGTTATCACCAGGCCCAATCCGACAATCTGGATCACGACGACTACATCGCGTACGTCAATCCCGACAGTGCCAAGCGCCGCCGCGGACTGCTCGGGAAGGCGACCCTGCCGGGGCAGGTCCGTGGGTTGCTCGATTACCTTCAGCAGGTCCGACGCAGCGGGTTGCCGCTGCGGGAGCGTCTCGCGTGCTACGGCGTGGTGGTGAGTTGGTGCTTCTGGCTCGTGAAACTCGTTTGGACCTTGCGCCACGAACGCGGGATGCTCTATCGCCTGCGGATGAAGTTCCGCAAGTTCACGGGCATGCTGACCGGCCGGTCCGTTCGGCGTCAGCGCGGCAGCGGCGATGGCCGAAAGAGGGGGCAAGCCACCGCATGAGCCGGCTCGCCACGCCCAACTTCCTCGCCACCGCTTCGACCGAGCCGCGTCTCGACCTGGGCCAACTCTTCATTCGCGCGTTCCTCGGCCTGCTCGCCGTGACGCTCATCGGTTATGCGACGTTCAACAAGTCCTTCGCATACCTCGGGGCCAAGCCGATCTTCATCGGCGAGATGTGTTTCGGCTTGGGACTGCTGGCATTGCTCGGCGTGCGACGGTCTTCGCTCCAGTTAACGGCGTGGCTCGCGCTGCCGGTGCTGGCGTTCATGGCGTGGTCGGCGTGCCGGACGTTTCCGTTCCTCGGCGTCCATGGCGTGCATGCCCTGCGTGACGGAGCTCTTTGGGGCTATGGCGCGTTTGCGTTTTTCATCTGCGCGGTGCTGATCGACAAGCCTGAGCGGTTCCGCGGGGTGGTGCGGTGGTACCGGGTCTTCGCGATCGCGTTTCTGATCTTCGCACCTTTCGCGATGATCGCGTCGAGGCTGGTGTTCAGTGACACGCTCGGTAGCGGCGGGCCGCGTTTGCCCTGGGCTGACGTGCCACTGATTTACGCCAAGGGCGGCGACATGGGCGTGCATCTGGCCGGCGTGTTCGCTTACGTCGTGTTGGTCGCACCGCTGCCGATGTGGTTCCTGCTCGCGACGATTCCGGTGGTCGGCGGGCTGATGACATCGAGCCGGGCGGCGATGCTCGCGTTCTTCACCGGGGCGTTTCCGACGTTCCTCCACCGGCCCAGGCACAAGCTCGGGCTGACGCTCATCGGTGCGTTCCTCGTCGGCTTCATTGCACTGTGGGTCACCGACTTCCGCTGGGCTCCTCCCGGCGAAAAGCGCGAATTTTCGGCGGAAAACATCGTGATCAGCGTCAAGAGCATGCTCGGTGACAAGAGCCACGAAGAGATGCACGGCACCAAATCATGGCGCACGCAGTGGTGGGGCAGCATCGTCGACTACACGGTGCATGGGCACTACTTCTGGACGGGCAAGGGGTATGGCGTGAACCTTGCCGACGCCGACGGGTTCCAGGTCGAGGACGACGCCAATCCGCTGCGCTCGCCGCACAACGGGCACCTCACGATCCTCGCCCGGTCCGGCGTGCCGGGGATCGCGCTGTGGGCGACGCTCAACGGGGTTTGGATCGTCACGCTGGGGATTCGCTTCCTGCAGTGCCGGGCAGCCCGGCTGATTGGCTGGGAGCGGGTGATCCTCGTGATCGGCATTCTCGGGGTGGTGTTCCTGCTCAACGCGTCGTTCGACGTGTTTCTCGAAGGGCCGATGGGCGGAATTTGGTACTGGTGCGTCATCGGTGTCGGCCTCGCGGCGATCCATCTGAGTCGCACGCATCCGCACCTGCTCGACGATCAGATCACGGCGTTGTGGCAAGAAACTTAATCCGCCACATCACGGCCCGCACAATCCGTCGCATTTCGTTGAAGTTCGGTTGCGGAGGGGTCCGATAATGCGCACAGTCATCGGGTCGGCAGGAGGCCGACGCTTTACCACTCACGGACGAGTCTCATGTCGAAGAAGAACCAACCGATCGTCGCCGCCGGCGGCCTTGTCGTGACGCTTTTGCTGGGCAGCGGTTGCCAGAGCGGATTGACGAGATACCTGAACGAGCCCGAGCCGATCGCCCAGGCGCGGACGCTGGACCCCGTGTCGGTCGCGCGGGTGGCTCCTGCCGAGCCCGCTCCCGCCGGCGAGCGGGACGACGAACTGAAGCTGACCGAGGCGGACATCCTTGCCGCCCGTGTCGCGGCGTACGCCGAACGGGTGGAAGCCGCCGACGCGAACCCGGCCCCGGTGATCACGCCGACGCTGGACGGTTCCAAGCCGGCACCGAAGCCGGTGGTGGTGAAGCCGACCGAAGTGGTGGAGGCGGAAGTGGCCGAGGTGCCGGTCATCGAAGCCGCGGGCGCGGTCGAGTCAGAGGTGCAGTGGAGCGAGCCGGAGCCGGTCGCCGAGCTTGCGCCGCCTGACGCGGAGTTTGCCGAGCCCGGTAAGGTTCACCCGGCCCAACCCGCCGAAGCCCAAGTCCCCGAAGCCCAACCCGCCGCGGCGGCCGCCAGCGACGTCACCATGGAACTCGGCGGCCGGTTCGCCGGTGTCACGCCCATGCTCGAAGACGTGCCGGCCTTGGCGTCGGTCGACGAGCTACAGGAAGAACTCGACGCCCGCATCGCAGCCGACCCGCGCGACGTGCAGGCCCACCTCGAGCGACAGGTGATCAACTGGCTCCGCAACGAGCCCGCCCCGGACCCGACGCAGATCGCCGACCTCCCCGTGGCCGACCGCGAGCTGATCTCCGCCGTGATCGACGGGCTGACCAACCTGCGGATCACGCTCAACGCCGACGGGACGCTCATGCAGCAGGACCGGGTGGCCCCGATCCTCGAGATGGCCGAGCGGCTGCGTGATGCCGGGACGCTTTCGCTGGGCGAGGTCGTGTTGTGTCACAGCATCACCGGCTTCGGCTTGTACGAAGCGATGCCGCCGGCGTTCCCCGCGAAGATCCCCAGCGGTTGGGCCGGCCAGGCGTTGCTGTACGCCGAGGTCGACGGCTTCGCCTCCACCCTCGTCGAGAACGCCAAGTGGGAAACCCGCCTCACCGAACAGTGCACGCTCTACAGCAACACCGGCCTGCAAGTCTGGTCCGGCCCGGAGAACGAGGTCATCGACCGCAGCCACAACAAACGGCGCGACTTCCACATCAGCAAGGTGCTGCGTCTGCCCGAGGATCTGCCGCCGGGTGCGTACACGCTCAAATTGACGCTGACCGATCAAACCAGCAATCGCCTGACCGAGCAGACCATCGGCCTGCGCATCACCCGCCCCGAGAAGCCCGCGGTGCGATGAATGAAGTCGCGGCCAACTAGCGCTTGCCCACCTGCTTGCGCGCCCACTTCGGGAACCGATTCCAAAACCGCGTCTGCAGCCACGTCCAGCGGCCGGCCCAGCTCGGCTTGATCCAGCAGTCCAGGCGCGTTCGGAGCGTCGTGGACTCGCCGTCCGGTTCGACCCAGAACTGCAATCGGGTGGGGCGGATGACGCGTAGCGAGAGGGCGTAGCTGCCGTAGAGGTATTGCAGGTCGCGGTAGCCGGCCGCGTCGTCGGTGGGTGGCCGGACCTCGCCAATGACGCCGGTGAAACTCATGAGCGGGCCGTGGTGCGTGTTGAGCACGCCGGGTTCAAGGCCGCCGTCGATGAACTCCACGCGGAACGGCCAAAGCTGGTTGTCGGTGAATGTCCGCGGATCGTTGAGCCAATCCCAGACGGCGGTCGCCGGGTGCGGGATGGTGTCGGAGCGCTCGTAGGCGTGGGCGACCATGCCCGGCGGGCAAGGATGCACCACGGGCAACGGGTGGCGCGGTTGCGGCGAACTCGGGACATCCATGCGAGACGGTAGCGACCCCGCTATCGTGTTCGCCGTGAGCAAGAGCGCATTGATCGTTTGGGGCGGTTGGGACGGCCATGAGCCGGAACAGGTCGCCGAGATTTTCCGCAAGGTTCTCGATGAACAGGGCTTCGACGTGACGGTCTCCGACACGCTCGACGCTTTCACCGAACACGACCTGACCAAGCTGTCGCTGATCGTGCCGGTGTGGACGATGGGCGAGATCAGCAACGAGCAACTCGACGCGGTGTGTGACGCGGTGGAGAACCACGGCGTCGGTCTCGCCGGCTGTCACGGCGGCATGTGCGATTCCTTCCGTCAGGCCGAGCGGTGGCAGTTCATGACCGGCGGCCAGTGGGTCGCCCACCCCGGCAACGACGGCGTCGAGTACAAGATCAACATCGGCCCCGTCGCCCACGACATCACCGCCGGCATGAGCGACTTCGACGTGAAGTCCGAGCAGTACTACATGCATGTCGACCCGGCCGTACAGGTGCTCGCGACGACGACGTTCCCGACGCCCGGCGTCGATGGCCCGCACGTTCCCAACGGCACCTTCGAGATGCCGCAGGTCTGGACGAAGATGTACGGCAACGGGCGGGTCTTCTACAACGCGCTCGGCCATGTCGCCAACGTCTTCGACGTCCCCGAAGCACTCGAACTGATGCGCCGCGGCTTCAAGTGGGCGGCGAAGTAAAGCACCGATGATCGTCACGCTCGACGGCCCCGCGGGAACTGGCAAAAGCACCGTTGCGAAACGCGTGGCGGAGCAGCTCGGCTTCGACTTTCTCGACACCGGCGCGATGTACCGGGCCGTCGGACTGGCCGCCCTGCGTCGGGACGCGGACATGGCCGACGCGCGTGAGTTGGCATGGATCGCGGGCAAGTGCCGCATCGAGTTCGACTGGGAAAAGACGCCGCCGGAGTTGGTGCTCAACGGCGAGCCGGTGGGGGGTAAGCTGCGCGACGCCGCCCCGACCGCCGCCGCGAGCCACGTCGCCGCCGTGCCGGAGATCCGAGAGATCCTCGTCGAGCAACAACAGAAGATCGGTGCCAACGCGCCAAACCTCGTGACCGAGGGTCGCGACCAGGGCACGGTCGTGTTCCCGGACGCCGAGTACAAGTTCTTCCTCACCGCCGATCCCGAGGAGCGTGCCCGTCGGCGTGCCGATCAGTTGCGTCGGCGGGGCGAGAAGGTCGATGTCGATTGCATTCGCCGTGAGATGATCGAGCGTGACCGCCGGGATTCGACGCGTAAGGTCGCACCCCTCAAGGCCGCCGATGACGCGATCGTGATCGACACCACCGAGCTGACCGAAGACGACGTGGTCCGGCGCATCGTCGGTGCCGTACAACAGGCTCTCGCATGACCGAACCCAACGAGAACAAGCAGTTGCGTGATCCCACCCGCCGCGGCCTTTACTGGCGTGTCTGGCAGGTGGGGAGCAAGATTCTCTGCAAGGTGCTCTTCGGGCTGCGTGTGTACGAGAAGCACCATGTGCCCGACTCGGGCGGCGTTCTGTTCGTGTCCAACCATCAGTCGTTCGCCGACCCGATCCTGGTCGCCGTCGCACTCAAGCGGCCGGTTGCGTTTCTGGCACGGTCCGGGCTGTTCAAGAACCCGATCTTCGCGTGGCACATTCGTCAGCTCTGCGCTTTCCCGCTTCAGGAAGGCAAATCCGACATCGGTGCGATGAAGCAGACCATCGAGCTCATCCGTGCCGGCTGGGCGCTCAACATCTTCCCCGAGGGCGAGCGCACCCCGCACGGCGACCTGCTCCCGGCCAAGCGCGGCAGCGCGCTCGTCATGCGCAAGGCCAAGTGCACCGTCATCCCGTTGGTCATCGAGGGCGCGTTCGAGGCCTACCCACGCACTGCGAAGTTCCCGCGCTTCGGCAAGGTGGGCGTGCTCTATGGCCCGCCGCTGAAACTCGACGACGTCGACACCAAGGACGTCCCCGCGTTGATCGACGAGACGTTCAAGACGATGCTCACCGACTTGCGTCAACGTCTCGGCCGGGACGATGCGGACGACGTGAAGATCGTTCCGCCGGCGGACGAGCCTACGCCGACCGAGGCGGTTGCATGACCCTCGACGAGATGCAACAGGCCTGGCTCGAGTTCCGCCGCGAGCGGAACTGGGAGCAGTTTCACGATCCCAAGAGCCAAGCGATCGGCTTGGTCCTCGAAGCCGCCGAAGTCGCCGAGCACATGCAATGGCACACCGGCGATGATCTGCAAAAGCTCCTCGACGAAAACAAGGACAAGCTCGGCGAGGAGTTGGTCGACGTGCTGAGTTGGGTGCTGTTGATCGCCGCGGATCAGGGGATCGACCTGCCGGCCGCGTTCGAGGCGAAGATGAAGAAGAACGCTGCGAAGTACCCCGTCGAGAAGTCGACCGGCAAGGCGACTAAGTACACGAACCTGTGAGGTTCGCGGTTGCGTGACGCCGAGGCTTTCGGCAAACTTATAGAACCATGCCGAAGCTCCTCGCACTGTTGTGTCTTGCCTTGACCGCGACCGCGTTTGCCCAGGACAACGGATTGAGTGACACCAGCCAGGCCGAGCAGCAAGAGGTTCCGCCATTGCCGGACGTGCCGCGCGAGTTGCGGGGTGTGTGGGTGGCGACGGTCGCGAACATCGACTGGCCGAGCAAGCCGGGCCTGCCCAGTGATGTCCAGCAGGCCGAGGCGCTTGCGATCCTCGACCGCGTCGTCGAGACCGGCATGAACGTAGTCATCCTGCAGGTTCGGCCCGCGGCCGACGCGTTGTATCCGAGCGAGATCGAGCCGTGGAGCTACTACCTCACCGGCGAGCAGGGCAAGGCGCCCGAACCGTTCTACGACCCACTCGAGTTCTGGGTCGACGCTGCCCACGCGCGGAGTCTTGAGTTGCACGTCTGGCTCAACCCGTTTCGCGTGAAGCCGAACAACGCCCCGTTCGAGCCCGGCCCGGACTCGATTGCCCGCAAGAACTCCGACGCCGTTCTGCAGTACGGCGATGACACGCGCAACCAGCTCTGGATGGATCCTGCCAACGAGGACGCCCGCGCACAGACCCTCGCCGTCTTCGCCGACCTCGTCGAACGCTACGACATCGACGGCGTTCACATGGACGATTACTTCTACCCGTACCCCGTCGGCAACATCCCGTTTCCCGACGATGCGAGCTATGCGAAGTACAAACAGGCCGGCGGCGAACTTGAGCTTAACGACTTTCGCCGCGACTCGGTGAACAATCTGGTCGAAGGCATCTACCGACAAACGAAAAGCATCAAGCCGCACGTCAAGGTCGGCATCAGTCCGTTCGGTATCTGGCGGCCGGGCAACCCGCCGAGCGTCGCCGGCTTTGACCAGTACGACAAGCTCTACGCCGACGCGAAGCTTTGGCTCAACGAGGGCTGGGTCGACTATTACACGCCGCAGTTGTACTGGAACATCGCCGCACCCCAGCAGTCATTCCCCGCGCTGTTTCATTGGTGGGCCAACGAAAACACGCAAAGCCGCACACTCGCGCCCGGCCTCTTCACCGGTCGCATTGGCGAGAATCAGAAAGACTGGCCGATCGACGAGATCGCCGGGCAGGTTTACATCACCCGCTACTCCGGTGTCGGTCACGGCAACGTGCACTTCTCGATGAAGTGGATCATGGCCGACATCAAGGGCATCGGCACCGCGCTACGTGACACGGTGTACGCCAAGCCGGCGCTGGTGCCGGCGATGACGTGGATCGACGACGAGCCGCCGGTCGCCCCGACCGACGTCACCCTCGCGCCGATCGAAGTCACGCTCAGCAACGCAAAACCGGTGCTACCGGAGGGCGAGTGGTTCAAGCCGCTTGAGGAAAAGAAAGCCGTTTCCCACAAACGCCACGTCCGCGTCGAGTGGAAGAGTGACGCCGACGACGCGAGGCTCCACGTCGTGCAATACCTGCTTGGCGGTACTTGGCACATCGAGTTCGTGCCGGCCGATCAGCTCGGCCTCACTCTGGGCGAACCCGCCGACGCTTACATCACCCATGTTGCCGTGAGCACTGTCGATCGCCTCGGCAATCAGAGCGAACCAGCGATGTACGAGCGGCCGGTTAAGCAGGACTAGTTCTTTAGCACCAACCGATACCGTGGCGAGCCGGTGTGGAGCTTTTCGAACGCGTCGTTGATGTCCGCCATCGCGTAGGTCTCGGTGATCGGCTCGATGCCGTGGCGGCTGCAGAAGTCGAGCATCTTGCGGGTGTCGGCGATGGTGCCCAGCGGGCTGCCCGAGAGCGACTTTTGTCCGGCGATCAGCGGAAAGGTGTTCTCCAAGCCGAAGTCCGGCGCAACCCCAATGCTATGCAGAACACCGCCGGGCGCGAGTGCCTCGACGTATTGGCCCCAAGGTAGTTTGACGTTGGTCGTGTTGATGATCAGGTCGAACCGGCCGGCCTGCTTCTTCATCTGATCCTCGTCTCTGCTAACCACGAAATCGTCGGCCCCCATGTCGCGGGCTTCCTGCTCCTTGTCGGCGGTGGTGGAGAAGGCGGTGACTTCGCAGCCCCACTTGTCGGCGAACATGACCGCGAGGTGGCCGAGTCCGCCGATGCCGATGACGCCGACACGGTCGAGCGGGCGGATGTTGTGCTGGAGGAACGGCGTGAAGGCCGTGATGCCGCCGCAGAAGAGCGGGCCGGCCTTGTCGGCGTCGAGCCCGTCCGGGATGGGTGTTGCCCACGTCCAGTCACAGCGAACTTTGTCGCCGAAGCCGCCGTGTCGGCCGACGATCGTTTGCTCGCTGTTCACGCAGCGATTGCTCGCGCCGCTGAGGCATTGCATGCAATGGGTGCATGACTTGCTGTACCAGCCGAGCCCCACGGTCTGGCCAACTTCCAGCTCCGGCACCTGATGGCCGAGCGCCGCGATCTTGCCGACCACCTCGTGGCCACCGACGAACGGGTACTGCGTCATGTGCCAGTCGTTGTCGCGCATGGACAGGTCGGAGTGGCAGATGCCGCACGACGACACGTCGATCTCGACTTGCCGCGGCTGCAACTCGCCGGGGTCGTATTCGAACGACTTGAAATCACCCTCGGCTTCCTCGGCGGCGTATGCGTGGAACATTCATGAAAACGTACAAGCCCACCGGACGACGGTGAGCGCTCAAACCCCGCGTGAGGCGCTATGGTCTCGCATGCGAGCGATCCGCGTCCACGCGTTCGGCGGGCCCGAAGTGATGCAAGTCGAGGAAGTCGCCGATCCGATTCCCGGCCCTGGTGAAGTTCTCGTTGCCATCGCGGCGGCGGGGGTGAACCCGGTCGACACCTACATCCGAAGCGGGGCGTACGGATCGCTGCCGGACTTGCCTTACACGCCGGGCCTCGACGCGGCAGGCGTGATCGAAGCCGTGGGCAAGGGCGTCGACAACTGGCAGGTCAACGACCGCGTCGTCGTCGCCAAGAGCCTGAGTGGTTGTTACACCGAACTCGCGGTGTGCCCGGCCGACGGGATTCACGCACTGCCCGATCGGCTCAGTTTCGAGCAGGGAGCGGCGGTCAACGTCAACTACGTCACCGCCTTCCGCGCGTTGCTTGATCATGGCCGGATGAAGGCGACCGATCGCGTTTTCGTTCACGGCGGCACCGGTGGCGTCGGGCTTGCGGCGATCCAAATCTGCCGGGGCCACGGCGTGCATGTCGACGCGAGCGGCGGCACCGACGCGGGCCGTGCCGCACTGCTCGACAACGGTGCGGCCAGCGCGGTCCCGCACGGCGCGCTCGACCAACTCGCCGAGCCGCCGACGTTGATCCTCGAAAACCTCGCCGACGCGAACCTGCAGACCGACCTGGATCACGTCGCACCCGGCGGGCGGATCGTCATCGTCGGATCGCGCGGCGACATCATGATCACGCCACGCGTCTTCCTGCAGAAGCACCCGGTTGTTACCGGCATGAACTATTGGGATGGTGGCGACGTCGGGGTCGCGCGGGCATTCGATGCGCTGAGCGTCGGGTTGGCCAACGGCGACCTCAACCCCGTGGTCGGCCAGCGGTTCAAACTCGCCGACGCGCCGGCGGCACACGAGGCGGTGATGACCGACGGCAAGATCGGCAAGGTCGTGCTGACGATGTGAGGATCACTTCTTACCAAGCGCACGCTGCTGCTTGAAGAATGCCCGCAGCTGCTCGGCACACTCGTCGGCGAGCAGTCCGCTTTCGATCGCGACGCGGTGGTTGAGCCTCGGGTCGTCACAGAGTTGAAGCAACGTCCCGGCCGCGCCGGCCTTCGGATCGCTCGCGCCGAAGACAAGCCGCTCGATCCGGGCGTTGACGATCGCGCCGGCGCACATCGGACAAGGCTCAAGCGTGACGAAGAGTGTGCAACCGATCAACCGCCAGGTGTCGAGTGTTCGGCCGGCCGCGCGGAGTGCGACGACCTCGGCGTGGGCCGTCGGGTCTTCGTCACGCTCGCGTCGGTTTTGTCCGGTGGCGAGCACGTCGCCCGTGGGGGAGAGGATTACGCAGCCGACCGGGACTTCGCCGGCCGTTGCCGCGAAACGTGCTTCGGCGAGCGCGAGACGCATCGCGTCTTCGTCGGTCACTCGACGGGCTCCACCTTTTTCACCTCGGGGAGCTTGTCCTTGAGCACGCGCTCGATGCCGTGCCGGAGCGTCAGGCCGGCCGACGGGCAGCCGATGCACGCGCCATGGAACCGCACCCGCACGGTGCCGGCATTGGTGACGTCCACGAGTTCGACGTCGCCGCCATCGTCCTGCACCGCGGGCCGGATGCGTTCGAGCACCTCGGCGACGCGTTCGGTAAGGGTTGGCTTGGCGACGGGCATGGCGTGATGATAGCCGATTACTCGGGCGTTCTCAGCAGGACGAGTTTGCCTTCGCCGGTGAGGTACACGATCCCCCCGTCGACGAGCCGCCATTGCCCCGGTTCGATGCCGGTTTCCTCGGCGATGGAACGCTCGTGAAGCACCAGACCGCCGTCGCTGCCGTCATCGCTCATCCGCGTGACCGTGGTGAGCATCAGGTTGCGTGGGCGGCGTGATCGGCCTTGCACCCGGGCGTTGGGCTCGTCGATGACGACCGCGGTGTCGGGCGTGAGCAGCACGTCGCGGATGGTCGGCATGAACGGGCTGCCGGCAAACCGCTCCCACTCACGGCCGGCCTCGGCGATGTCATAGGTGACCAACGTCGAGAGACCGATGGTGATGACGCGGCTGCCCGACGCGATGAGCCGAACCTTCGCGGCACCGGCCCTCGGGCTCAGCGCGACCGGCGTGTCGCTGCCGGGATACGTCATGAGATCGCCGCTGGCCAGGTCGAAGACGTACACCCCCTGCGTCTCGGTGTTGGCGTCGCCGAGTACAAGGGCTTTGCCTGCGCTGATCAGGAGGTTGTCCGGCTCGAAGCTCTGGCCGAACGGGGCTTCGCCGAGCCGGTCACGGAACTCGGTCTCCCACAGCGCGGTCGGAACCGGGCCGTCGACGCTTGCCAAGTCGAACGCGCGCAGCCGTTGCGGCGTGAGCAGCAGGAGCAGGCCGTCGTCGGAGAGGTTGAAGTTCACCAACTGCTCGTTGCCGCCTTGTTGTTCGAGGACGGGGTCGCCATCGAAGAGCGAACGAACGAGAAGGCGTTGCTGGCCGTTGGGCTGGCGGATGAGCAGGGCGAGGTGGTCCGGGCCGGCGAGCATGCGGACGGCCTGCCCCGCATCGACGCCGCGCCGCCAAATCACCGCACCGTCGGTCGGATCGATCAGCACGGTCTCGCCGAGTTCGGATGCGACGGCGAGCCGGTCGGGGGCGATGGCGGCAAGGCGGATGCTGCCGCCGCGGTCGATCGGGCCGGCGTTGGCCTGGGCACGATCCCGAAGCGCGGCGAACTCTCGGGCTTGCTGCGGGTTGACCTGTCCGTCGTTGAGCCGGATCACCAGCGGCTGCTCGTCTTCGGGCAGTTCATCCGCCCGCGGCTCGGCGGCGACGGCTTGTTGGTCGTCGGGTAGCAGCGGGGCGAACTGCCAGAGTCGCGCGCCGGTCGTTCCGTCGAACCCCGCAACGTGGTCGCGGCTGATCAACACGAGGACACCCCCGAACCACGCCGAGGCGGCGGGCCGTGCCTGGAAATCGAGCTCGGCGATGACCCGGCCCTGGGCGGAAATGAGCCGGGACTTGCCGCCCCAAGCGACGAACCGGTCGGTGCGTTCGCCGCCGTCGAGTTGTGACACGAGCAGCCGCACGTCATCGATCACATCGCGTCGTGGGAACGGATCGGGCGCGACGCCGTTGATCGTGATCGGCGGCAGGTCGAGGTTGGGCAGCAAGGCGTTGGCCGACAATGTCGCGAGTTCACGCAGTCGGTCGGCGGCGTTGGCGCGGGACATGATGCCGAGTGCTTCGCCGTTGGGCAGGTCGATCGCGGCGAGTAGTTCGCTGCCGGGTTCCAGCCGGGCGGCTTCGGCGAGGTGGGCTGCTGCGAGTTGAAGGAATTGCGGGTCGGTGCCCATGGTGCGGGCCAGCCGTTCGAGCAGCGCGGCACGATCGGCATTGTCGGTCACCCGGGCCAGCGATGCCCGAAGTGCCCGGCGTGCAAGCAGGACGTTGCCGCTTTCCTCAAGACGATCGCTCGCCACGGCGAAAAGGTCGGTGGTGACTTGCGCGTTGGGGTATTGCCGGGCAAGGTCGAGCAGTTCACGCGGATCACCGTCGGGGTCGTTCAACAGCGGTGTTGCGGCGGCGACGGCGTCCGTTTCGACCGGTGCGTAAACCGCCCGGCCGTGAGCTTCGATCAAGGCGTCGATCCGCCGCCTCGCCAGTTCGGAAGCGGCAACGGTATCCCCGGCGACGTTGACGTCGATGCTGCGGAGCGTGTCGTCGATAAGTAGTTCCTGGTAAAGCCCGACCTTGTCGCCCGGATCGGTGGCGGCGTCGATGCGGGTGAGCCGGAGGCGCACTTGCTGCTGCGGTGACGCGGCGATGCCCTCGGCCAGGCCAAAGAGCTCGTCCTTGTCGAAGCCGGGAACATCGCGATTGGCCAGACCCATGATGGTGGCGAAGGTCCGCGTGCGTGCCGTCCCGTCGTCGTCGAGCCGGCCGATGATTTCGACGGCGTCACGGAGGTGGCCGACGGCCGTCGCCGCATCACCGCTGGCCGCGGCGGATTCGGCGAACCGCAGGCGGGGGATCACATCGTTAGGCGACTCACGGACGAGCCGTTCGAGTTCGCGTTGGATGGTGACCGGATCGGCGTAGACGTCGACTTCATTGGCCGTGGCAATGACGAGCGTGTTGCTGAGGACGAGCAGGTTGCCCGGCCCCTGGTCCTCGGCGAACTCGCCATCAAGCGGCAGGATCGGCTCCCGCTTTCCGTTGCTAAGCCTCACCCGCCTGACACGGTCGGTCGTGCAGAAGTAAAGGTGATCGCCGGCAATGACCGGTCGCCCGATGAAGTCCACCGTTTCGCCCGGAAACTCGAAGTTCCAAAAGACGTTGTCCAGCGGGTCCAAGTCCGGCTCGTACTCCTGCCAGGCGATCGCGTCGATGCGGCGGACGTTACCGAGGATCAGCTGTTCGCCGGCAACGCCGATGAGTTGGTTCAAATCGCCATGGGCTTCGAGGTCGACGCTCAGGACCTCCGACCCGTCGAGCGCGTCGTAAACGAGTGCTTCCTTGCCGTCGTTGGGCAGGGCGAAGAGTTTGCCTTGCGTGACGATCAGCGGGTTGCTGGTGGCGGGGGTGAACTCGTCGGGGGTGCGTGGCGCCGGCCGGCGACGGTTGAACCGATTGTTCACGGCTTCGGGCAGGTCACGCTCGTACAGGTTGAGCCAACGGACCGTGCCGTCGTAAGCGTCGAGACAGGCGATGACGCCGGCGTCGTTGGAGACGTAGAGCCGGTCCCCGTCGAGGGCGGGGTGGGATTCGCTGAGGCCACGCTGGCTGTTGTTGTTGCGGCGGTTGAGCATCGCCTGCGAGGCGTTGCTCGCGACGAAGCCGGCCCACCGGATCTCACCACTCTGCTCGTCGATGCACAAGACGTAGCACTCTTCGAACTGCCCGGCGTTGGCGTTGGCGCTGCCGGTGAGTTTGATGTAGATGCGGCCGTTGCTGACGATTGGGCTGCCGGAGAATCGTCCGCCGACGACGGTCACTTTTTCGCCACCGCTCTCGAAGGAAAGCCGGCGCGGGGCCATCGTCCAACGGATCGAACCGTCGCCGCGATCCAGGCAAACCAGTTGCTCGGCAAACCCGTCCTGCCCAGTGAGCTGTTGGGCGAAGACGTCGGCCTTACCCATGACGGCGATGACGGACGACTCGGAGACGGCGGTGGTGTTGACCAGTCCGCGCGGCTTGCTCCATGCCTCGATGGCGTAAACCCCGCCCGGATGAGTCGGCTCCCATGCCGGCAGGGCGGTGCCGCTGACCATGCTCAGTGCGTAGAGCCGGGCGTTGTCGTGGAAGAAGATTTCGCCGTTCTCGATGACCGGGAGAATTCCGGTGAAGTCGCCGCGCGCCTCGAACGGTTCGGCTTCCTTGCGGTAGCGACGTACCGAACCAACCTGGACGTTGCGAGGTCGCGAGTCGGTCAGTGAGACACGAAAAGAACGTTGCAGTTGCGCGGGGTTGGGTTCGCCGGGGATGACGTGTCGGTCGGTATCGCCGAAGGCCAACGGCCAATTGGCTATTTCGTTCCCTCTGGCAACCGGCGGTCCGTCGAGCAGGGCGGCGGAGAGGGCATCGCGGTAGTTGACCGGTTCGCCGCCGAGCATGCCGATGGCGTCGGGCGGGAGGTCATTGAGCCGGTCGGCGGCGCGAGCGGTTTGACCGAGTAAATGGTGGGTGAGTCCGGAGCGAAAGGCGAAGTCCGGCTGGGCATCGCCTAGGCCGGGGTAAGTTTCGAGGATGCGATCGGCGAGGGCCGCGGCCGATGCGAAGTCGCCGGCCCGGAACGATTCATCAATGAGCAGCCGGGCGGCATCAAGTGCGGCACGGGTGACGAAGTATTCGTTGAATATCCGGCCCAGCAGCCGGCGGCGCTCGGCCGGGTCGGTCTCTTCCATCGCCTCACCAAGCAGGCGTTGAGCATCATCGCCGAACAACTCGCGGAACACCGCCAACCCCTCGGCCGGCCAACGGGCGATGCGTTCCTGGATCGCCGGGACGACGCTGCGGTACTGGATGATGTTGTTGTCGGCGTCGGTCCGGCTGGGGACGACGCGGTCGTTGAAGCCGAGCACCAACTCCTGATACACGTCGGCTGCGTTGTCCCAGTCACGCAGCCGTTCCATCCGCTCGGCCAACGTGAACTTCTCGAGCACCGTCGCGGAGTCCCGGACGAACACGCCCTGCGAGGAGTCTTTGCCCTCGAGCGGCGAAGTACCCTGGGCCAAGGCCGAACCGGCGATCGCGAACGTCAATGCCAACGGTACTAAACGCATTCGGTGCTCCACGAAAATATCTTAGGGGATGCGCGGCATTTCGGTTCAGTCGAAGTGGTGTCCCCACAGCGGCGAAAGTCGCGTGACCTCGTCCGGTGGAATCTTCGATTTGTCCGACCAGATCGCCATGGCGAGGGTGTCGCGGATCGGATCGGCCATGAGTTGGTCCTTTCGCCCGGCGGCGAGTTCGACGGCTCGTTTGAGCACCGTGACTCCTGACGCCGCGGCGGCTTGGAGGTTCCCGATGATCTCGCGCAACAGGCCTTCCTTGCCGTCGGGGTGGGCTTCGTGCGTCCGCCAGCAGTCGTAGTCGGTGACCAGCGCGACCAGGGCGTAGGGCAGTTCGGCTTCCCGGGCGAGTCTGGCTTCGGGCATGGCCGTCATGCCGATGACGTCGCCGCCCCAGAGGCGGTGCATGTGGCTCTCGGCCTTGGTGCTGAACGCGGGGCCTTCCATACACACATAGCAGCCGGCCGGGTGGGTCGGAGTTTCAACCGCGTCGGCCGAATCGAGCAGCAACTGTCGCAGCGGTCCGCTGAACGGGTCGGCAAACTCCACATGCACCGCCGCGTTTTCGTAGAACGTCGTCGCCCGGGCCGAAGTCTTGTCGATGATCTGGTCGGGAACCAACAAGTGTTTGGGCGCGAACTCCTCACGCAAGCTGCCGACGGCCCCCGAGGCCAGAACGTGGGTCGCGCCAAGTTGCTTGAGTGCGAACAGGTTCGCCCGGCTGTTGACCGCAGTGGGGCGGATGAGATGGCCGTCTCCGTGACGTTGCAGGATCAGGACCGGTACGTCGGCCCAATGCGTTTCGATGATCGGGGCGGACGGCTTGCCGAAGGGCGTGTCGGGGTGGTGGGCGGTGCCGGTTTCGCCGCCGAGCGCTTCGCCGAGGCCGGTACCGCCGATGAGGGCTAACTTCATGGCGGCCAAAGTACGAGAATTCCCGCCGAATGCCCACGGCGTTAGCCGCCGGCCCGGCGTGGCTTCCGGCCCTTCCTCGGCCCTTTGCCAGCGGTCGCCGGTTTGGCCTTTGCTTTGCGAAAGATGAACAGGTAGTTGAAGCCGCGGAGGAAGTAGTTGCCCTCGTCGGCGGCTTTGCGGTAGTTGCCCATCTCCAGTGTGCGGTTGTGACGGACGACGCTCACGATGTCGACCGGCTCCAAGTGCTTCCGTGTTGCGTCGAACACCTCGAAGCCCAGCGGGTGGAAGGTGCCGCCGGTCTTATTGTGCTTGTAGCTGTCGGAAATGTAGATCGCCGCATGGCCGCTGGGTTTGAGCACGCGGTGGATTTCTCTGGCGACATCGGCCATTGCGTCGTAATACCCGCCGTCGGCCTTGAGCTTGCCGATGTCACGCTTGTCGTCGCCGTAGTCGAGGTGGTCGGCGTAGGGCGGGTCGATGAACACGAAATCGACCTTTCCCGACAATTCTGGCGGCAGGTCGCGGGCGTCACGGTTGAAGATGTCCTTGCGCTGCGGATGCACGTCGTAGCCGAGGGCTTTTCGGTCGAGATCGCGGGCCACGTCCAGCGTCGTGCCGCTGCCGCAGCATGGGTCGACGATCAGGTCTTTCGGCTTCGTGTAACGCTCCAGCAGATTCCAGATGATGTACGACGGGGTCGCGCCAGCGTAACCCTTGATGCCCTGCTGCTTACCGCCGTAGTCCTGCGAGGGATAGTCCCAAAGGGTTGTCACCTGCCGACGTAGCGGCGGCTGGGCGATGGGCTGGTGGCGCTTTTTCGAGGAACGGGTCGGCCGCGGCATGGATCCCGAGGGTATTCGCGTCACTACGGCAGGTTCGGGGCGTTCCGCTCGGAACTGTCGAGCAGGCAGAGGCGGTGATATGGAACCCGCACGCGCTCTTCTAGAGATGGATCCACATGACCGGGTTCGGCGTCGATCAGCTTCATCAGCCGCTCGGCAGCGGTCCTGCCGACCTCGCGGAATGGGATCAGCGCGGTGGTCACCGGGATCCCCGTGTGCATGTGAATCTTGTCGTCGTGGAAGCAGGCGATCTCAAGATCTTCGGGTACCCGCAGGCCGTGTCGCATCGCGGCGGAGTGAAGTGCCACGGCGTCGGCCATCTCGTAGCAGACGACCGAATCGAGTTCGCCGCGCTGTTGTACGAACCGGTCGGCTTCGTCACGCCAGAAGAAAACCTCGTTGGTGGTGCCGATCTTCCGCACAGGCTCAAGCTTCGGGATAGGCAGGTCGTGAGCGTTGAGAGCGTTATGGACGCCGGCAAGTCGGGCCGGACCGGAGAAGTGATCGCCTTCGCCCGAGGCTCGGCTCAGCCGGAAGTAACCGATGTGCCGTCGGCCACGTTCTAGCAGGAAGTTCACCAACACCCCCGCACCGTGGTCTTCGTCGGGATCGATGGATCGAGTCTCCCGGCCTGCGTTGACCCACAGCCACGGCAGTGATTGGCGTTCGAATGTCGGTGCGGCCGAGATGGTCACGTTGGTGTTGGGATGAACCAGCAAGCCATCGACGGCATTCTCCCGCAGCAGGCGAGGGATGAAGCCTGCTTCGTCGAAACGTTTGGCAGGCACGTCGTTGAGGATGAGACGTTGCTTGTTGGCGTGCAGTGCTTCCTGGATGCCGTGCAAGAGAGGGACGGGCACCCAGTCGACGTCGATTTCGCCGCAGGTCATCAGGGCGATGAGCTTGAACTTGCCCGAGGCCATGGTGCGGGCGGCGGTGTTGGGGCGGTAGCCGGCCTCTTCCGCGATGCGGCGGATGCGTTCGGAGCGTTTGGCGATGGCGCTGCGGTTTTCCTTGTTCTTGCCATTGAGGACGCGGGAAACAGTGCCGGCACTCACGCCGGCCAAGCGGGCGATCTCATCCAGTGTCGGCGTGGCACGCGGCAGGGTTCGGGCCGGGTGACGGCCGATAGGCGGATCGGATTTTCGTGTGCGCGCGGGCATCGGGCGGATCAATCCTGCGAGGCTTTCCGAAAACCGCATCGAGTGACGCAGCTCGGTGGACGATACCATAAAAGTAGGCAAAAAGGTCTTGCATTCGCAAGCGCTGTCAAATAGAGTCCCAAATAACCGCCCGAGGAGGGCAGTCTGCCGCACGCTCGCTGATACTTCGCAGCATTGAGAGGCGGCGTTACAATCCGGGTCCATCGGCCCGGGAAAAACGATTCACCTGCCTGAGGAGGCACACCATGCGTATTCGCAACCCTCGCAACCGTCGCGGCTTCACGCTCGTCGAGCTGTTGGTCGTTATCGGTATCATCGCACTCTTGATCTCCATCCTGCTGCCCTCGCTGCAACGAGCCCGTGAGAGTGCCAAGTCGGTTCAGTGTCTGAGTAACTTGCGCCAGATTGGTCTGGCCTCCTTGTTCTACGCCGAGGACTGGGACCAGAAGCTCCCGCCCACAGAAGTCTATCTTGAGGAGTTCGGTACAGAGCGGGCACCTGACCGTCACTGGATGACCAAACTCGACGAGTACATCTCTGCTGAGGGCGAAGATGCCAACACCGCGTTTCGTTGTCCCTCGGGTAACGACAATATCTTGGGTCGAGATGGTGTCCCAGATTGGTTCGCTGGTAGCAGTGACCCGGGGTGGGGCACCGACGCAGATGGTGTTGTCGGTTTGACGCCTAGGAACTTCCTCGGTGCTTCGCTATTCGAGACCAACGCTGCCGAGGGTTACGACGAGGATGATCCGGAGTTTAAAGCCACTCACTATGCCGTGAACTCTTGGTGGGGTAGCAATTCAGTATCTTGGTGGGACTCGGGGCGTACCTACGCAGAATTTTTCCCGATGACCTACATCGGCGATCAAGCTGAGGTACTTGGTCTGCGTCAGATGAGTCTGGCCCAGGTACAGGACAGTGCTCGGGTCGCCACCTTCTTCGACGGGGTCTATTTGTTTGCGATGGAAGGCGAGCGCATCAACCATCGTCACGGCGATCTCGACCGCGCCAACTTCACCTTTGCTGATGGTCATGCCGCTTCCGTTGCTGGCTCGGCTCTTCCCGACGCTGACGAGAACATGTACGGCGATCCTTGGGAGAAGCTCGTTAGCACTTTCGAGGTTCGCTTCTCCGCCATCAATATTCGGAATCCGTTCTAAAACGAACTCCTCATTGTTGCGAAGTACCACCGCCCGCGCCGTTTAACGGCCGGGCGGTGGTCGTTGGTAGGCTTGATCCCATGTCTGGTGATCTCTGGCAATACGTCTGCTATCGCGTGGTCGTTGGCAGCCGTGCATATGGCTTGGGCGACGAAGGGAGTGACACCGACCGAAAGGGCGTCTACCTGCCGCCGGCGGACCTGCACTGGTCTCTAGGCGGTGCCCCGGCCACGCTCGAGAATGACGCTGAACAGACGGTGGCCTGGGAGATCGAGAAGTTCGTCAGGCTCGGACTCTCGGCGAACCCGACGGCACTCGAAATTCTCTGGTCGCCCGTCGTGGAGCACAGCGACGAGACGGGCGATGATTTATGGCGACATCGGTCCGCGTTCCTGTCGAAACGCGTGGCCGACACGTTCGTCGGCTACGCCGAGAAGCAACGCGGCAAACACCTGCGCCGCCTCGAACGTGGCGACCCGGTCAAGCCCAAGCAGGTGATGCACACCCTCCGCCTCCTCATCGCAGGCGAGACGCTCTTGCGAACCGGCGAGCTCGACTTGCAGCCGGTCGGTGAACGCGACAGGTTGCTCGCGGTCAAGCACGGCGAAATGGCGTGGCCGATTTTACCTATGTTTTGACGAATTTGCTACTGTCACATAAAGATCGGACCCGTCGGATTCACCTTTGCAGGTTATCGTTCGGGCGATGTTGGCTGTTGGACAAACTGTGGCGGGGGCGGGGTCATTGATCCGTAATTGCTAGCACTCAGCCTGTGTTGTGATTAGTATATGTCGCTTGTCAAACTCATCGAAGAGCGTTTGTTCATCTCGTGCTGGTTCAGGAGAACTTTATGGACCTCCAATCATCATTCATTCCGTTCATGATAGGCTCAATCAGCTTGATCGCATTCCTTGGGATACGAAATGTTCATCTGGCAAAAAATACAAGAGATCTATGCGGCAAAATCATTGAGAGTGCATGTGATATTAGGCGTCCATCTTATCCTTGGAAGGTTTGTTATGTGAAACAGATTTCGTTCTTCCTCCATCGGTACATGATCAGCAACCGAGCGCTTGTGTGTGCGATCTTCTCAGTGCTGATGTTCGGATTGATGATTGCGATACTTGTCATTTCTCCAGAGTGGCATCTAGTCGGTCTGGATTTGACGCCAGACTACATTAAGATGGCGTCCGTTGCCTTGTTTTTCATAGGAGGTACAGCGGCAACGTTTGCCACACGCGCCTGCATCGCTGAGACAGCGCTTGCTCGGAAGTCCCTGTGCTTGAATGTTGTAACTACGTTGGTCGCTATCGATGATTCGGCGTTCGGCAGAAATTCTATTAACGAGTTGGAATCGATATTGAAAAGGGTGGAGAAAAATATCGAAGACCCGATCAAGGCAGAGTTCGAGGCGAAGATTTTTCGGCTTAAGAGTTCGATCAGCAGGTCCTAGGCAAACGCGGGCGACGGATTTTGGTAATCGTTAGAATTGGTTATTGGGTTTGATTGGAATGTCGGTTGCATAGCTTGGCGATCGCATGTAGTCTCAGTGCCTGAGATCGCTGCGAAATATTTTTGTTCTGCTTGGTGACTTGGACTTATCTACAGTTTGCTGTGCGTCTCCCCGTCATTGCCATCGTCGGCCGGCCCAATGTCGGCAAGTCGTCCCTGCTCAACGCGCTGGCGCGTAAACGCATCTCCATCGTCCAGGACATGCCCGGCGTCACGCGGGACCGTATCTCCACGCCCGTCAAGGTCGGCACCCAGCACGGCACGCGCTACGTCGAACTCGTTGACACCGGCGGCTTCGGGTTCGACGGCGATGATCTCGTCGGCCACGTCGAAGAACAGATCCGGCTCGCGGTGGGGCGGGCGGACATGGTGTTTTTCGTGATCGACGCCCACGACGGGCTGACGGCCTTGGACGAGACGATCGCCGAGATGCTTCGCAAGACCGGCGTGAAGGTGGTGCTCGTGGCGAACAAGGCCGACGGCCCACGGCACGAGTTGACCATCGCCGAGGCCGCGTCGCTCGGATTCGGGACGCCGGTGCCGGTCTCGGCCACGACCGGCCGCGGCGTCGAGAAGTTCCCTAAACTCATCGCCGACAACGTCGATCTTGTCGACGCGCCCGACTCGGTGCCCGAGCCTGATCTGCACATCGCGGTCGTCGGCAAGCGAAACGCGGGGAAGTCGACCTTCGTGAACGCCGTGGCGGACTTGTACGGGGCGGGCGAGAGCAGCCGGGTGATCGTCAGCGAGATCCCCGGTACCACCCGCGACAGTGTCGATGTCCGTTTCGAGAAAGACGGCCGGGCACTCACGATCATCGACACCGCCGGCGTCCGCAAACGCCGACACATGGTCAACGACGACATCGAGTTCTACGCCTACCACCGGGCCGAGCGATCGATCCGCCGGGCGGACGTGGTGCTCATGCTGTTGGACTCGTCGATCAAGGTGGCCGATCCGGACAAGAAGCTGGGCCGGGTGATCGCCGACCACAGCAAGCCGACGATCATCGTGGTCAACAAGTGGGACCTGGCCCGCAAGTTTCTACGCGAGTCGGCCGGGAAGCAGGGCGAGTCGGTCGAAAAGAACGACGACCGCCTGCTCATGGCCCAGTTCAAGACGTACCTCGAAAAAGAACTGCCGGGCTTGGCGCACTGTCCGGTCGCGTTCACGACCGCCCAAGAGGGGAAAAACGTCGGCCCGGTGCTCGACCTCGCCCGTCGTCTGTTCAAGCAGTCTGGCGAACGCGTCGGTACCGGCAAGCTGAACTCCGTCATCAAGGCCGCCGTCCAGACCCGCCCGCCCGGCACCCGCGGCAAGCGGCCCAAAATCTACTACGCCACGCAGGTCGACATCCATCCGCCCACGATCGTGCTGTTCGTCAACGACCCGAAACTTTTCAGCAAGGCGTACCAGCGATTCCTGCTCAATCGGTTGCGGGATGAGCTGCCGTTCGGAGAGGTGCCGGTCCAGCTCTTCCTGCGAGGCAAGCCGGACCGCGAGGCGCAGGCGGAGAACCTGACTGAGCTCACCGGCGGCGAAAAGTCCGAGCGGAAGCGAACCGGCAAAAAGCCCGGTAGCCCTACTGGAAGGCCCCAGAAGCCCCAAAAACGGACGCGCAGCAGGTAGAGCAAACCGAATGTGAACAAAAAACACCTGCGATGTTTGACCCGGTCGTGACCCGGCCTAAACTGCTGCCCGCTGGTGACGGAGGCGAACGCCCTCGCCAACAGCGATAAACAAGCTCTTTGACAAGTGAAGACGGGATGCCACGAGGACGTGGCCCCTGCCAGACGGAAGCGGTTTCGGCCGCGGAAAGATGGTGAGGGGACAAACAATCTCAACTTGAGATCGTCCTTCGTGGTTGCACGCCGCAGCGGCCTTCGGGTCGTTGCGAGTCACCTAAGAATGATTGATTTCGAGTTCAGCGCCGGCGGCACCGCCGCCGGTACCATACATGCCAGTCGTTCCCGCCACCTCGCGGGGGCGAATGGTCAAATACTTCATTCGCGATTAGCTCGCCGATTTCGGTCGGTGAGATTCAAAAGCAACAATTGAAGAGTTTGATCCTGGCTCAGCCTGAACGCTGTCGGTATGGCTAAGACATGCAAGTCGAACGCCCAGCTTGCTGGGAGTGGCGAACGGGTGAGTAATGCGTCGCTAACGTACCCCTTCCACTGGGATAGGCACTCGAAAGGGTGTGTAATACCAGATGACACTTCATCGTCGCATGGCGGTGAGGTCAAAGGTCCGCCGGGAAGGGATCGGGCGACGTGGTATCAGCTAGTTGGTGAGGTAAAGGCTCACCAAGGCATCGACGCCTAGCCGGACTGAGAGGTTGGCCGGCCACATCGGGACTGAGACACTGCCCGGACTCCTACGGGAGGCTGCAGTAACGAATCTTCCGCAATGCACGCAAGTGTGACGGAGCAATACCGAGTGCAGGACGAAGCCCCTCGGGGTGTAAACTGCTAAAAGAAGCTAACAAGTTCTGAGTAACTTCTGATAAGGGGCGACTAACTCTGTGCCAGCAGTCGCGGTAATACAGAGGCCCCGAGCGTTAGGCGGAATCACTGGGCTTAAAGCGTGTGCAGGCGGCCCTGCAAGTACCTTGTGAAAGCCCACGGCTCAACCGTGGAACTGCTTGGTATACTGCGGGGCTTGGATCATCCAGGGGCGAGCGGAACTCACGGTGGAGCGGTGAAATGCATAGATATCGTGAGGAACGCCAGAGGCGAAAGCGGCTCGCTGGGGATGTATCGACGCTCAGACACGAAAGCTAGGGTAGCGAACGGGATTAGATACCCCGGTAGTCCTAGCCGTAAACGATGTCCACTAGGCTGCGGGAGCACTGACGCTCTCGCGGTCGTAGCAAAAGTGTTAAGTGGACCGCCTGGGGAGTACGGTCGCAAGGCTAAAACTCAAAGGAATTGACGGGGGCTCACACAAGCGGTGGAGCATGTGGTTTAATTCGAAGCAACGCGCAGAACCTTACCTGGGTTTGACATCCTTGGATTATCCCGGTGAAAGTCGGGTACGCCTTTCGAGGTGGAACAAGGACAGGTGCTGCATGGCTGTCGTCAGCTCGTGTCGTGAGATGTCGGGTTAAGTCCCTTAACGAGCGAAACCTTTACCACTAGTTACCATCGGATTATGCCGGGGACTCTAGTGGGACTGCCGGTG
>JBCDCH010000039.1 GCA_039182125.1 Planctomycetota bacterium | reverse complement strand
CGCGACCGCGCCGGCGGCGACGCCGGCGGCCGGTCGGGGCATCGGCCTCCTCCGCCTCGTCCGTCGGCCCGTCCGAAGCGTCCGCTTCCGGCTCGGCCGGTGCATCTTCGTCCTCTCCGGAAGACGGGTTTGCATCTTCGTCCCGCTCGGCTGATTCGGTGTTGGTCTCGCCGTCGCGGTCCTTGCCGCCGCGACCGCGACGACGACGACGGCGACGCTTCTTGGGCTTGTCTTCCTCGTCGTCCTCGTCCGGGTCTTCGAGCACCTCGGCGTCGAAGCTGCCCACGCCGGAGTCGTCCTTGGCCAACAGCTTGCCGCGCCGGCGGCGTTTGCCGCGCGGCTGGTCGAGGTCGGAGACGGGGAGCGACGCCTTGTGGTTCTTTGTGCTCTCGGGCGTGACGTCCAACTCGGGCATGAACACCAGCCCCTCGCGCTCGTCGAAGAGCACCAGCTTGATGTCGTCGGCGCTGAGTTCGTCATCGGCGCGGACGAAGATGTCCTTGTCGGTCGCGTCCTCGAGCTCGGCGAGGTTGATCCGCTTGTGGTTGAGCATGTGCGTCGCGACGGTCGGGTAGAGCGAGACGTCGATGCGGCGGACCTTCTTGTGGGCGGCGGCGACGCGGAGCTTGCGCATGACTTCCAGCGCCATCGACTCGGGCGTCTTGATCCAGCCGGTGCCGTCGGAGAGGGGGCAGGGCATGAAGACGGCCTTCTTGAGGTCGGGCCGCATGCGCTGGCGGGTGATCGCGACGATGCCGAACTCGTTCATCGGCAGGTGCCGGCTCTTGGCCTTGTCGCGTTCGAAGTTCTCGGTGAGCCGATCGTGGAGCGCTTCGCGGTGTCGGCGGTAGCGCAGGTCGATGAAGTCGCACAGCACCACGCCGCCCAGGTCACGCAGGCGCAGCTGGCGGCAGATTTCGTCGGCCGCTTCGAGGTCGACGCGGTAGGCGGTCTCCTCGGCGTCATCGTGGACGCGGAACTTGCCGCTGTTCACGTCGATCGCGACGACGGCCTCGGTCGCGTCGATGACCAGCGAGCCGCCCGACTTCATCGGCACCTCGCGGCTGAACATCTTCTCGACCTCCGGCTCGATGCCGAACTTGTTGAACAGCGGCTCGGTGTCGGTGTAGAGCTCGATGTTGTGCTTGGTGCGGGGCATCGCGAGCTTGAAGAAGCCCTCGATGCGGTCGAGCGTGTCCTTGTCGTCGACGACGACGCGGTCGAGTTCGCTGGTCCAGACGTCGCGGATCGTGCGGGTCACCAAGTCGCCCTCGGAGTAGAGCTCGACGGGCGGCTTGGAGGCTTTGCGCTTTTTCTCGATCGCTTCCCAGACGCGGACGAGGTACTTGAAGTCGCGTTCGATCTCGGCCTTGGTCTTGCCGACGCCGGCGGTGCGGATGATGAAGCCGACGTCCTTGGGCGGTTCGAGGCCGTCGAGGATCTTGCGGAGGCGTCGGCGTTCGGGCTCGTCCTCGATCTTTTTCGAGACGCCCATCTGCGTGACGCCGGGCATCATCACGAGGTAGCGGCCGGGGATGGACAGGTATGAGGAGAGCGTGGGCCCCTTGGTGCCGATGCCTTCCTTGATGATCTGCACCATGATCTGGTCGCCGCGGCGCAGGCACTGCTGGATGGGCGGTCGGTCGCGTCGGCCGAGCTTCTTGCCGACGCGCTCGACGATGTTCTTGCCCTGGGAGCCCATGTACCAGGGGTGCAGGTCCTGGACGTGGAGGAAGCCGTTGCGGCCGTAGCCGAAGTCGACGAACGCGGCCTGGATGGAGGACTCGACGTTGTTGACCTTGCCGAGGTAGATGTTGCCGACGTTGGTCGCGGTGGTGGTGCGTTCGAGGTAGAGCTCTTCGAGTACGCCGTCCTCGAGCAGGGCGATGCGGCACTCCTCGCCCTCGGTGACGTTGATGAACATCTCCTTGCGCTGCGGCTCGGGGCGGGCACGCTTGGCGGGGGCGGGTCGGTCGGCGGCGTCGGCGTCTTCCTCGCGGTCGCGGTAGACGTTGGCCTCGCGGTCCTGGCGCGTGCGGCGCTTGCGGGGGTTCTTGGGCTTGCCGTCGGGGCCGAGGCCGATGTCCTTCAGGACGCGCTTGTTCTTCTTGGGCTTTTCCTCGGGCTCGTCGTCAGTGTCGTGGTCCGAGTCATCCTCGTCCGAGTCGTCGTCGGACGCTTCCTCTTCAGCGGCTTCGTCGTCGTCCTCTTCGTCGACGGGCTCGTCGATCTCGTCGGCCTCGACATCGACGTCCTCGACATCGGTGACCTCGACGTCCTCGTCATCAATGTCGTCGGCAAGCGCTTCGACCACGGCCGGCTCCTCGGCGACGACGGTCTCGACCGGTTCGGCTTCGGGAGCGCTGCGTCGGCGGCGACGTCGGCGGCGGGCGGCGGGATTGGGCTTCTCGTCCTGAGAGTCGGCGCTCGCGGAGACGGCGCCTTGGTCCTGGTTTTCGTTTTCCAAGGTCGGAGATTCCTTGCCATGGCCCGCGGAGTGATTGGGTGGCGGGCGGGGCTTTGGGGAACGTCGGGGGCCGGGCGCGTCGGTCGATTCAGGTGAACCGGTGACTCGGGTGAGTCGGGGCTTCGAAGCGGGCCGCTCGGCGGCGTTCCGGGTTTGGGGTGAGTCCGCGGCGGAGGGCCGGCGGAGGGTTCATGGGTGGTTCGTTAGCTGCGTGTCCGTTATCGGACCGGCCGAGTGTAGCGTCTTGTTTCGTCGGGCAAAGCGACGACGCCAACTCGTCCGCTGGTTCAGAAGGCTTCGGGCAGGATGGTTCGGGTCTGTTCGCGGAGGTAATGGATGACTTGGCGTTCGCTGTCGAAGCTCATGACCTTGCGCGCGACGGTGCGGGCGTGGTCCATGGTGGTGTTGCGGATGATCTTCTTGACCTCCGGCACGTCAGGGCCGTTCATGCTGAAGGTGTGCAGGCCCAGGCCCAGCAAAAGCAGGGTGTAGAGCGGTTCGCCGGCCATCTCGCCGCAGACGCTGGCGGGGATCTTGGCCCGCTGGGCGGCGCGGATGACGTCGCGGATGAGCCCGAGCACGGCAGGGTGGGCGGGGTTGAACAGGCCCGCGACGCGCTCGTTGGTTCTATCGACCGCCAGGGTGTACTGGATGAGGTCGTTGGTCCCGATCGAGAAGAAATCGACCTCCTTGGCGAACTGCGGGGCCATGAACGCCGCGGCGGGGACTTCGACCATCATGCCGATCGGGATGTCGCGGTCGAAGGGGATGCCTTCGTCTTCGAGCTCCTCCATGACGTCGCCGAGGACCATCTTGGCCTGACGCAGTTCCATCAACGTGGAGATCATTGGGAACATGACCTTGACGGTGCCGTGAGCGCTGGCACGGAGGATGGCCCGCAGTTGCCGCTTGAACATCGGAATGTCGTGCAGGCACATGCGGATGGAGCGATCGCCGAGAAAAGGGTTCTTCTCGGGGGTGCGGGCCTGATCCTCGGAGTACTTGTCGGCCCCGAGGTCGAGGGTGCGGATGGTCAGCGGCTTGCCGTCGAGCCGCTGGAGCGCGTCGTGGTAGGCGGCGAAATGGTCTTCCTCGCTCGGCTCTTGCTTGGAAGCGAGATAGAGGAACTCGGTGCGGTACAGGCCGATTCCTTCGGCACCTTGCTCGACGGCGTCGCTGATCTCGGCTGGGAACTCGATGTTGGCCTCGAGGGCGACGCGGTAGGTGTTGGGCGGCGGATCGGCCGTCTCGGCGGGCAGGTCTCGGAGCTTGGCGAGCTCCATCTGGACCTTGGCCTGTTGGCGTTCGCTGGCGCGGTACTCGGCGATTTGATCCTTGTCCGGGTGGACGATGACCATGCCGCGCGTGCCGTCGATGATGACGACGTCGCCGTTGGACAGCGCGGCGGTGGCATTGCCGAGGCCGACGACGGCCGGGATGTTCATCGCCCGGGCGACGATGGCGGTGTGGCTCGTTCGGCCGCCGACATCCGTCGCGAAGCCCTTGACGTGACGCTTGTCGAGCGCGGCGGTTTGCGACGGGAGCAGGTCGTGGGCGATGACCGCGACGTCTCCGGAGAGGGCGGTGAGGGCCTCGTGCTGTTGTCCGATGAGCCGGCGGAGCAGGCGACGCTCGATGTCGTAAACGTCCTTGACCCGCTCGGCGAAGTACTTGTCCTTGAGCCCGAGGAACTTGGCGGCGGTGTCCTGCAGGATGCCGTGGACGGCGGACTCGGCCGCGAGTTGTTCGGTTTCGACCGAAGTCCGGATGCGCTTGAGGATCGACTTATCCCGCAGAATACCGAGGTGGAAGTCGAAAATGCCGCCGATGTCGCTGCCATGGCTGTCGGCCATGTCGTCGCGGAGATTGGTCAGATCGTCGATGGCATGTTCGACGGCCAGGTCGATGCGTTGGAGCTCTTCAGTGATGGCGTCGGGCGCGACGGTGCGGCGCGGGACGCTTACATCCTCGGCGTCGAGCACCACTGCGGTGCTGACGACCACGCCGGGAGAAACGCCGATGCCTTTGAAAATCTCCATGGTGTGAAGCGGACGGGGCTAGCTTTCTTCTCCGAACTTGTCATGCACCATTTGCTCCAACTGCTTCAGTGCGTCTTCGGCGTCGTCGCCCTCCGCGACGACGGTGAGGATCGTGCCTTTGGTCGCGGCGAGGGTGAGCATCTGCATGACACTTTTCGCGTCGGCTTCGGCGGGCCCTTCGGGGTGGTCGGCGGCGCGGATCACGGTGATGTTGGCCGAGAAAGCGTTGGCGCAGTCGACGAACTGCATCGCCGGGCGGGCGTGCAGTCCGTTGTCGTTCTGGATCGTGATTTGCCGCTCGATACTCGCCATGACACCGGGACTCCTCCTCCCGTGATCTCGGACCGTCGTCGCCAACTTCGCTGCCAAGGCCGATCTATCCGTTGTCGGCTTCCTCGAGCAGGTCGACGATGGCTTCGCGCGTCTCGGACTGACGCAGGAACCGGCGGAACATGTCCTTTTGCAACGACCGGAACACGATTTCCATCGCCTGCAGGTGCTGTTGCGGCTCGTTGTCGGGGCTCAGCAACAGGACGATGGAGTAGACCGGCTGGCTGTCGAGCGCGGTGAAGTCGATGCCAGAGGCGCTTCGGCCGACGGTGCCGACCATCTTGTTGACCTTGGGGTGCTTGACGTGAGGGACGGCCACGCCTTTGCCGAAGCCGGTGGAGCCGTTTTGCTCCCGCTTGATCAAGGCGGCGACGATCTCGTCGGACCCGTCCGGCTCGATGGCACCGGCGGCGGCGAGGGAACTGACCAGCTCGCGGATCGCACCGTCGCGATCGGTGGCCTGCAGGTCGGGGACGATCGCGTCGTGGACGATGAACTCTTGCAGCTTCATGGGGTGATGTTCTTTGTTCCTGGTCCTTCGTCCTTTGCCGTCAGCGGTGACGCTGCCGATCGCAACGATCGCCGGATCGGGCACAAAGGACGAAGGACAAATGACCAAGGACGAACCTAGGAGGTTTGGTGTTTGCGGTTGCGGAACTTCTTTTTGTGTTCGCTGATCTGCCGTTCGAGCTTGTCGCAGCAGGCGTCAATGGCGGCATAGGGGTTGTCGTCGGAAGCGTTGGCGACGAACGTGTTGTTGTGTTCGGCGTTGACGAGAACTTCGACGTGATTGCCTTCGTGACCTTCCTTGCCGCCTTCGATGGTGACTTCGATCTCCTGGATCAGGTCGTAGTAGCGCGTGAGTTTGTTGGCACGCTCTTCGGCGAAAGACTTGAGCTTGTCGCTGGCATCGAGTTGGCGGACGGTGACGAGAATATGCACGAAAGACTCCTTTTTCGGGGCTGGTGTTCGTGCAGGAGCCGGGCGAACTGGCACCTGCATGACGCATTGTAGACCAAAGCCGGCTCAAACACCCGCGCCCTTTGTCGGTGCGGGCTCGACGGGATCGGCGGCCGGCGCGGTAGTGGCTGCGATCGCCGAAGCCTTGGCCGATTGCGTCGATGCGGCCGCGGCTCGTTGGGATGTTTCCGAACTGTGCTGCACCACGCCGCCGCTGACGAGCAACTGCATGGCTTCGTTGACCGTCATGGGCAACTCACGCACCGCATGGCGGGGCACCACCACGACATAGCCACTGAATGCGGTGGGGCTGCTGGGGATGAAGACGGTGACCATGTGATCAGCGCCGGCGTCTTCATGTGCCACCTTGTCGAAGGCCGATAACCCTGTTCCGGTCACCAGCCCGATGCTCCACAAGTCCACCTCCCGGTACCGCACCGCGACGACGCGGCTCCCGGCGAACTGGCCGGCGGCTTTCTTGTCGCTTGGATCGGCCAGGAACATGTCGATCACTTGCTTGACCGCCGGGTAAATCTGCTTGACCACGGGGATGCGCAGCACGAGCTTTTCGCCGAGCCGGTAGAGGCCTTGCCCGATGAGATTGCCGACGAACAGCCCGACGATGTAGATGATCAACAGCGCCAGGACCACGCCAACGACGGGCGTGTACCAGTTTTCCTCGGCCCAGTACCGCTCGATGTAGCCATAGCTCGTGCGATCGACCCAGCCACGATCCAGCGCGAACACCCAGCCGTACTTGATCGCCTGGATCACGTACCACCCCAGCGATCGCCAGAGGAAGTTCAGGACGTAGTAAATGATCGCCAGCGTGATCAGCGTCGGCCCCAACGCGCGCAATCCCTGCAGGAAGAACCTGCGAAAGTCGGCGGTGAAGGTCTTGCGGGCCATGGGGCAGTTGCTCGGTGCCGGATGTTATTTCTTCCCCAGCTTCTGCTTCTCCTCGGGCAGAACGTGGTAGTGCCCTTCCTCGCACTTGGTCACGAACCGCTCGAGCACGGCTTTGAGGTCTTCCCACTTGTCCCGGATGATCTCGGCTTCGTTGGCATCAATGTACGGGTCATTCGCCGTGCTTCGGTGGATCGCGTCGAGCAGCTCGCTGAACTCGCCGAACATCGAACGCGTCTCGTCGAAGATCGCTTCGTCCCGGCTCTTGCGGATGTCCAGGTCCGGGTTGGCCACGAAGAACCCGCCCGCGCGGTTGCACAGGTAGCGGATCAGGCGGATATCCTTGGTCTGCCCGTACAACTCGGCGACGCGGTCGAGTGGGTTGCGCGCGCCGCTGCCCTCGATCTCGCCGTCGTCCTTCTCCTCGCACCACTTGTAGACCAGCGCTTGCGACACGCGCAGCGCGCTGGCGACCTGCTTCACGCCGGGTTCCTTGACCGCATCGCGGATGACTTCATGGCTCTTCACGCGCACCACCCTAACGCAGCTTACCGCGCCAGCGAAGCGATTGTTTGTTCATCGCAGCCAGCATCGCGTCGTCTCCGTCACGAATCCGCTCGGCCAGGCGGATCGCCGTGCGTAATTGGTCATCGCTCAACTGTCGGTATGCCGGCTGTTCGCGGGAAAGGTGGTCGTACCAGCACCCGTCGAAAAGGTGATCGAGCACGATCCGCATGAAGCAGTGATCAAAGCGGATCGGCCAGTCGCGCAACTTCGCGGCATCGGGGAGCACTTCGCGGACAAGCCGAAGGTAGGTCGCTTCCAGTTCGGCCCGATCCATGTCGGAGCGTAGCAACGCGGTGCGATCGCGCCGTACCGTTACGCTTGGCCCAAACCAAGAACCAAATCCGCGAGTTACTCGAACGCGCGCGCACCCGGCCCAAGCACCGGTTCGGGCAGAACTTCATGGTCGACGGCAATCTCACCCGTGTCGTCGCCGACGCCGGTGAACTCACGCCCGACGACACCGCCCTTGAGGTCGGCCCCGGTACCGGGACGCTCACCGACGAACTACTCGAACGGGCGGGCAAGGTCGTGGCTTTCGAGATCGACCGTGACCTTGCCACGCTGCTGCGAACGCGGATGGATGATCCGCGGTTCGAACTGATCGAGGGCGATGCGTTGTCGAACAAACACACGTTGCATCCCCGGCTCGCCGAACTCGCACCGGCCGGCAAGCTCGTGGCGAACCTGCCGTACAACATCGCGTCGCCGCTGATCATCGAGTTGCTCGCCGGTGGCTGTGGACTCCTGGCGTTTACGGTGCAGAAGGAAGTCGCCGATCGTCTCTCGGCAGGACCGGGATCGAAAATCTATGGGCCGCTGTCGGTGATGGCGCAGGCGCTGGGCTCGGTCGAGGTGATGCGGACGTTGCCGGCGAGTGCGTTCTGGCCGCCGCCGAAGATCGTGTCATCGCTGGTGCGGATCCGCCGGTCGCCGCGAGTCGAGGATGCGGCGGGGTTTGGCGTGTTCGTCGGCAGGCTGTTTCAGCAACGCCGCAAGATGCTCCGCGCGATCATCAACGTGCCCGCCGGCTTCGACGAGACGGTGCGTCCCGAGCGGTTGAGCGTCGACGAGTTGATCGCGCTACACGGGTTTGTCGCGGTGGATGATGACACCCGTGAGAATCGCGCCGGTCAGTAGCGTCAAACCGCCGTACAGGGCGATCGAGATGCCGTGAAGTTGCCGGAACTTGGGCGTGTCGGTTTGGCCGGCGACGCGCAGGGTTTCCATTTCGCCGGTGACAGACGTCGGCAACGCGGCCGCGAGTAGGGCCGCCACGACGGCGACGCCGAACCATGCCGCGATCGCCTTGCGTTTGGTCAACACCTGCCAGCCGGCCAATCCGACGAGCACCAGTGCCGCGAGTACGAGCTGCGCTTTCTCGGTCACGTCGAAGATCACCAACCGCTCGGGCTGCGAATCGCCGCGGACGAGTTCCGCCGCGAAAAGCGCTCGCACCAACACGAACATCGCCACCAGCCAGCCGAGCCAAACGGCGGACGAGACCCCGGCGATCGTGCGGAAGAGCGTGAGCATGCGGGATGTTACCCCGCGATCACGGGAACAGGCCCTTCACTTCGTACGCGTCGGCCACCCGTTGGACGGCGATCGTGTAGGCGGCGGTGCGGTAGTCGCAGTCGGCCTCGTCGGCCATCCCGTTCACCCGGTCGAACGCGGCTTCCATGATCTTCTGCAACTCGTCCTGCACCCGCTTGAGATCCCAGAAGTAGGCGTCCAGGCCTTGCACCCATTCGAAGTAGCTGACCGTGACACCGCCGGCGTTGGCGAGGATGTCGGGCAGGATCGTGACGCCGGCGTCGCGGAGGATCTCGTCGGCTCCGGGCGTGACCGGTCCGTTGGCGGCTTCGACTATGATGCTCGCCTTGATGTGCGGGGCGACGGCCGCGTCGACGGTGTTCTCCATCGCGGCGGGAATGAGCACATCGCAGTCGAGCGTGAGAAGTTCCTCGTTCGTGAGTTGATCGACGTCGGGGCAGTTCTCGAGTTGGCCGTTTTCGGCGTAGTAATCGCCGGCGCGGATGATGTCGAGACCGTTCTCGTCGAAGATACCGCCGAACTTGTCGCTGACGGCGATGACGATCGCGCCGCGCTCGGCGAGCAGGCGGGCCGCGTGGAAGCCGACCTGACCGAAGCCCTGCACGACGACACGCTTGCCCTTGAGCGTTTGGTCCTTGACGATTTGCAGATATCGGCGGAGTACGTTCATGACGCCGCGGCCGGTCGCTTCTTCACGGCCGCAACTTCCGCCGAGCGAGACCGGCTTGCCGGTGACGACGCCGAGCACCTGATGGCCGACGAGCGACGAGTAGGTGTCCATTACCCACGCCATGCACTGGGCATCGGTGCCCATGTCGGGCGCGGGGATGTCTTTCTGTGGGCCGATGACCTGGAAGACCTCATGAGTCCAACGGCGAATGAGTGCTTCCTTTTCGCGATCGCTGAGCAGCTTCGGGTCTGCGACGATGCCGCCCTTGGCCCCGCCGTAGGGAAGGCTGACGAGCGCGTTCTTCCAGGTCTGGAGCATGCCCAACGCCATGACCTCGTCGCGGTCGACGCTGGTGGCCATGCGCAGCCCGCCCTTGTACGGGCCCAGCGCGTTGTTGTGTTGGACCCGATACCCCGTGAAGGTCTGGATGCGTCCGTCGTCGCGCTCGATCGGGCAACTCACGGTGGTGATGTGCTTGGGGCTGCTGAGCAGGTCACGCCACTTCTCGTTGACGTTCATGCGGTCGAAGACGCGTGAGAAGTAGAAGTTGGCGTTCTGCCAGAAGCGGTCGGCCGGGGCTTTGGCGGCGGAAAGTCGGTTGGTCTTGTCGGGTGTCATGAAGCTCCTCTGCTCGAAGCGGACCAGCGCGCGTGATGGTTGTCAAGGGCGCTAGTACCATCGGCCTATGCACATCATCTCCGTCAACATCGGTCCGCGTGGCACACTCCAGCGAGGTGACAAAACCGAACCCAGCGGGTTCGACAAGCGCCCCGTCGATGGCGCCGTCCACGTCGGCACGCTCGGCATCGCCGAGGACACCGTGGTGGACACCCGCTTTCACGGTGGTCCGCAGCGGGCGCTACTCATCTACCCGGCCAAACACCACGACGCGTGGCGGCAAGAAGGGTGGGATCTGCCGCCGGGGGGGTTCGGCGAGAACCTCACTGTCGACGGTGTCGACGAAAACGATGCACGCATTGGCGATGTGCTTGTCAACGGTGATCTCGTGCTGCAGGTCAGTCAGCCGCGTCAGCCGTGTTGGAAGATCGACGCGCGTTGGGAGACGAAAGGGCTCACCAAGCGCGCGATGCAGACCGGCCGCAACGGGTGGTACGTCCGCGTGCTGGCCGAGGGCCAAGTGCAAGCCGGCGATACGTTCGAGCTGCGCGAACGCGGCGACGAGCGGTTTACGGTGCAGGCCGTGCATGACGCGATGGTCGGGCGTAAAGACCTGGACCCGTACGTCCGGCGAAGTCTGGCGAACTACGAGCCGCTCAATCCCGAGTGGCGTGAGGCGTTGGCGTAGCGTGTGTCACCGGTGCTGCCGGCGGATGGTCATGTCGAAGTTCTTGACCATGCTGCGGTACATGCCCCAGACGACGGCGGTGTACGCGCTGACGGCGACGAGCGTGAAGAGGATCACGACCACGCGGACGAGCATGATCTCGCTGGGGTCGCCGGCCCCGAACGTCGGGCCGCCGTAGCTGAGCGGGGCGATGAGCACGGCCATCGTGGTAAACGGGCTGAAAGCCGCGATGGCGTAGGGGATTGGGTTGCCGCTGCCGCCGTTATCGACGAGCGTGACACCGCAGAATCCCAACAGCCCGATGACGCCGAGCACGATCGCGATGGACGCGAGCGTGGACCGCACCGTCGTCTTGAGCCGCAGCGACATCTGCATGCCGACGATCGACGCGAACGCCGTCATGATCACGAGCATCGCCGGCAGCAACAAGACGGCTTCCGGGAAGACGGTCCACTCGCGCGTGGCATTGCCGGTGAGCGTCGCCATCACGTCGTAGATCACGAAGATCAACACGCTCGCCGCAGGCACCGCGACCAACGGCAGCACGTAGCTCACCAGTCCGCGGAGCTTGCCCCAGATGTAGTACTTGCTCGTGATCGGCGTCGAGAGCAGCAGGTCGAGCGTGCCGTCTTCCTTTTCGCGCGTTACCGTACTCGCCGCGGCGTTGGTCACGATCAGCAGGATGACCACCGTTTCGAGGAACACCGCACCGAGCAGAAACTGGCGAACCTGCGTGCGACTGACAGTGCGTTGAATCTCGCCGAGGCTTAGCGAAGCGATCGCCTTGGTGCCGTCGGCACGATCGACGAAGTTGGTGCCGATGACTTCGTAGCGGCCACGCAGGTAGTCGATCGCGAGCGGCTCTTGGTCGAGCGTGATGTTGGCGTTGGGCACGATGCCGTACCGGCCGGCTTCCACGCCGTAGAGCGCGATCGTGCGGTTGGTCGGGTTGTAGCTGTTGGCCGTGATGTACGCGCCCGGCGTCGAGGCTTCGGATGCGTACAGCACCGCAAGAATGATCGCGCCCGCTAGGCCCAGGAGGATGAACCCGTACCGCGTGATCGAGGCCTTCGCCGCGGACGCCTTGGTCTTTGCCTCACGCCAGGCGATGGGGTTGGACCAGACACGGCGCGGCTCGCGGTCACGTTTGAGTCCGTCGACCCGGAGCTTCTTCGCAAACCAGCCACCGACACTGCCGGTCGATTGGGCGACGCGTCGCAGCAGCGCGATGCCGGGTAGCACGATCGTCGAGCTCAGCACGAACATGAACGTGATGAAGAACGCCACCGGCTGGGTCAGGTACCACGACACCGGCCACCACCGCAGCGCCGCCGGTAGCTGTGCGAGGGTCGGTGGCTGATAGCTGTCCGGTTCGAGCACGGTCGCCAACGCGAGGAACGGATGCAGTCCGGTGAGCCAGGATGTTTGCGCGGCGGCGATCGTGCCGTCGGCCTCGATGATGTCGGGCCGGAAGAACGCGAGCCGATCCAGCAGCAGACCGCCGACCATGTAGATCGCGACGAACATGAAGAACGAGAAAATCGTCCGCCGCGTGCCGATCTTGAACGTCGCGATACCGACGGCGAGCGCCCCGCAAACCAAAGCCGTCGCGGCGGCGATGCCGAAGGATGTGACGATGTCCCCGATCGCGACCCCGCCGAAGATCTGCGTGATCGAGAAGACTGGGATGCCCGAGAGCAGCAGGGCGAAGACGAAGAACAGCCGCGAGAGCAGGGTGCCCAGAACGATCTGCCCGTTGCTCAGCGGCGTGGTCAGAAGGATGTCGTAGGTCTGTGAATCCTTCTCTTGCGTGATCGCCCCGGCGGTGAACACCGGAGCCATGAGCGCGACGAGCGCCAGTTGCAGGTACGAGAGCATCTTGAAGATGCTCACCGAGCTACGCGAAAGATCATCGAGGTCGGTTCCCGCGATGTCGCCGGCATTGGAGAAGACGCCAATGACGACGAGGATGATCAGCAGCGCCAGGTACCCGCAGCGGACGAACAGGTCCCGCTTGCGCTTGCCCCCCACAGCCACGACCCGCAAGAGGATCGGGTTGGCTGGGATAAGGCGGTAGAGGTAGTTGGGGAGGCCGAGCATGGGGGCTAGATGTACCGACGGAGGGAACGGAAGACGATCCAAAGGCCAGCTCCAACGAGAATCGTGCAAAGGAAAATCGGAAGGCACGCGAGCAAATAGAACCCGTCAACGGCACTGATGCTCTCGGGAGCGCCGGCAGAGACGACGATCAGCGACACCAAGGCCCCGCCAATGCCAAGGACGACCAGTGCCATACCGGTTAGTGTTGGCACGAGTCCGCGGTCGACGCGATCAGTGTGCTCTGTTGCATAAGGCAGTGTCTCATCGTTCATTGGACCATTCCTTTAGTAAGTCGCATGAAGGCGGTTTCGAGGTTCACTTCCTCTTCCTTGAGCATGGTTAGCTTGAACCCATTGCTCACCAGCTTGCCGGGGACGAAGCTGTAGTCGACGACGCCGTCGCGGATACTCACGGCCATTTCGCCGGTGGGTAGGTTCTTCACTTCCAACACGTTCTCGTCTTCGGACAACAACGCCGCAGCGCCGGCGTGGTTGTGGGCGACGCCGACGTGGAGCATCAGGCCGGTGCGGGCTTTCTTGACGATCTCCGTCCATGGGCCCGAGTACAGCAGCTCGCCCTGTTCGATGATGCCGACGGTGTTACACAGGTCCTGCAACTCCGGCAGGATGTGCGAGGAGATGATGATCGTCTTCTTCATGTCGCGCAGCGTCTTGAGCAGTTCGCGCAGCTCGACACGGGCGCGGGGGTCGAGGTTGCCCGCCGGCTCATCCAGCAGCAACACCTTCGGGTCGTGCAGCAACACCCGGGCGATCGAGAGCCGCTGCTTCATCCCTCGGCTCAAGCCATCGACAGGCGCGTCCACCTTGTAAGACAGGTCCGTCAGCTCCAGCACATCGCCGACGACTTTCTCACGCTCGGAGCCGTTGATGTCATACGCCGCGGCGAAGAACTCCAAGTACTCCTTGACGACCATGTCCTCGTAAGCGCCGAAGTAGTCCGGCACATACCCGAGCAGCGGCCGGATCTGCCGCGACTGGAAGCCGACTACGTAATCACACACCCGCGCCTCGCCCCAGGTCGGCTGCAACAGCGTGGCGAGGATCTTGATGGTGGTGGTTTTGCCCGCGCCGTTGGGTCCGATGAAGCCGAAGCAGTCGCCTTCCTCGATCTCGAGGTTCAGGTTCGAGAGGGCCACCAGCGAGCCGTAGCGCTTGGTCAGGTTGACGGTTTTGATGACGGGCATGATCGGTGGGCAAACGGATTATTCTCGGGGCAAATCATCGACCTCGGCTTGCGGGGCGGTGTCGGCGGTTGTGTCCGATGCGGTCGGGGTTTCGCGTTCGAGGGGCAGTACGAACTGGTAGACGACAGTCCCATCGCCGGTCGCTTCGTCCTCGTTGACGGTCAGCGGCACCGGCATGGGCGCATCCTCGGCCATGCCGACCACGACGAGCGAGCCGCTCAGCAGCGCGTTGCTTACGTCGTAGTGCCGGGCGTTGAGCCGACGCGGATCGATCCGCGAACGGCTGTTGTTCTGCTCATTGCGAACCACGGGAAAGCGATCGAAAAAGCTGAGCATCACCAAAGCACCGGCGTCCAGTTCGTCGACCTGTCCGCCGCCGGCGATGTTGATGCCGCGCAGGAACGGCATCTTGAGCGGCCAGAAACCCGGCGCGTCGAGCCGGCCGATGACTTGTTGATTCGCGAATGGGCGGGCGTTGTTGGCGACGATGTTGCGTGTCGGGTTGTTCTCGGTACCGCGCGCGGCGACCGCGAGATCAATCTCGGTGCCGTTCTCCCATGTCGGGATGAACAGCAACTGATCCCACCAAGCGCCGCCGCTCATCGGTTGCCGGTAGGCGATCCAGACGGACTCGAGATTTTGGCCGGTGACGTTGAGCAGTTTGCCGGAGATGCGTGTGCCGGTGGCGGCGAGCTTGGGCGCGCCTTCGATCCGCGGTAGGGCATTCTCGGAACTCGCCGGGCCGAGGTTGCCACGCCAGACGGTTTCGAGCTTCTTAAGCGTCGAGCGGAAGGGGATGTCCTCGGCGCCGACGCCGACCTCACCGGCGGTGCGGACGTTGATCTCGTAGCTGCCCGAGGAGGAGCGGGATTGTTCGTAATGGCGGGGGTGGCCGATGTACGGCGTGACGGTCGAAAGGTTGGTCTCGTCGAACCCTTCGAGCGCGATGGTTTGGTCGCCGTCGGAGGGGATGTAGAGCCCGACGTTGGAGTAGGCGACGGCCATGCCGTCGTTGGTGCCCAGCCGGGGGTCGAAGCCGCCGCGTAGCAGCGTTTGGTGGGCGACTTGCGGATCGCCACGCAGTACCAGGCTGACGATCCCGAGCGTGAGCACGGTGGCCGCCAGCGCGGCGGCTCCGAACGCGAACCAACTCAGCGACGCCCGCTTCTTGGTCGCGAGGTACAGGTACACGCCCGGCCCGGCGACGAGCCAATAGCCGACGAAGAACAGGATCGCGATGCCGACCAGTGCGGCCGATTTGCCGCTCTGTTTCATGCCGTCGAGCAGCGCCGTGCCGAAGTCGCGCGGGCCGGCCGACTGGAAGGCTTGCCGGGTGTCGTCGTCGGGGTTGAGATCGTCGATGAACGTCGGGTCGTCGTTCCAGCCGAAGACGTTGGACCAGATGCCGGCCCAGCCGCGCGAGATGGGCGAGAGCGTGGGGTTGGCAACGACGTCGATGCCGAGCCAGGTCACCGCGCCCGTGCCATAGGTCTTGCGGACGACGAAGGGCATGCCTTCCCAGCGCGTCTCGACGATCGCGCCGTCCTTCGGGGTGGCGGTACCGAGCGTGGCGGTGCCGCGGATGCGGGGCCAGACTTTGTCGATGGCCTCGCGGGTTTCCTGATTGCGCACCGTTGGCTCGACCGCCCACCCCCGTGTGTCGCCGGGGCTAAGCAGCCCGGGAAGATCGACCTGCGTCGTTCCGGTTAGGTTCACCGGGAGCAGCGCGCCCCATTGCAACACCGTCTGCGGCTCGGCCGGCCGCTGCATGATGACCAAATGTCCGCCGCGCGCCACGAACTCATCGAGCGCCCGCTTCTGCACCGGATCAAGCTCATCAACGGAGTAATCACCCCAAAGCACGGCGTCGGCCATATCGTACCCGAGAACCGATTGCGGCAGGTCGGCCGGCCGAGCCGCGAGAAAGGCGACGTCCTCGCTGATGCCGCGCAGGCCCCGGTCGCCGTAGTCGCCCGTCGGCACGGGCTTGGGCGAGACGGCGATGACCAGGCGGATGTCTCGTGCGGAGTTGAAGATGGCTTCGCTCGATCGCGGCGGCGTCGGGAGTTGTAGCAGCCCGACCTCCCGGCCGTCGTCGTCGGCGAGTGTGACGCGAAGTTGTCGACGCAGCTCGGCGGGGTTGCTCGACAGCCCGCCGTCGAGCGGGTCGGGCATGAAATAGACCTCGAACCGTTCCTGCCCGCCGCCGGTGATCGGGACCGCGCGGGTCCAGAAAACTTTCTGGCCGTCGAGGTCGCGCTGTTCGATGCGGACGGTGTAGGTGCCGGGATCGAGCGACTGGGAGTCGATGCGGACCCGCATGGGAACCCAGTCGCCGGGCCGGTAGAAGTTGTTGATGCCGATGGATTCGATCTGTCCGACCGCCACGGCCGGCCCTTGCTGCGCGAACGCCGGGACGGCAAGCAGCAGGCACCACACGAACATCCCCACAAAGCGGTTCACGGAAGAACGTTGTACCGGAGCGACGGACACTGCTCAAACGCATTCCCGGGAGTCGATGAAGTTGCGGGGCGGCACGGTAAGCTGGGGCGGTGTCGAAGCCGACGCTGGAGTACGAGCAGCCCACGACACCGCCCGAAGAACCAAGTTCCAAGGCGGCGTTGTTTGCATTTTTCGGAATGCTCGCGGTCTTTCCGCTGTTTTGCTTCGGAGGCTCGTTTTTGTCGACCACGTTGATGCCTGGCGACCGGTACGCCGGCTTGACCGGAATGGTCTACGGCACGTTGTCCGCCGCGGCGATTCATCTAGGTTGTCTGGTTGCGGGTATTTTCATCCTCACAAGCCGACGCGGTGCCCGGGAGCGAGGCCTTGCGCACGGCATGATCCTTGCCGCTGCCTTTGCGTTGCTGTTGGGCGGCATTTGCTTCGGCATCGTGTTGGGCGGTTAATCCAATAGTGCTTCGACCTCGCTGCGGGTGGGGATGGCGTCCATGGCGCCGGGGCGGGTGACGCTCAGGGCGCCGGCGATGGCGGCGCGCTCGGCGGCGTCGTCGATGGGCAGGCCCTCGGCGAGGGCGGCGGCGAAGTAGCCGTTGAACGCGTCGCCGGCCGCGACGGTGTCGACCGGGCGGACGGGCATCGGTTCGAGGAAGCCGCTGGTGGCGTGGCTGCGCACGACCGCGCCTTGCCCGCCGAGCTTGAGGATGACGCCGGCGGGGTTGTGGGCCATCAGTTCGTCGGCGGCTTTCTCGGCGGCAGCGCGGTCGGGGATGTCGCGACCCAGCAGCGCGGCCGCCTCGGTCTGGTTGGGCGTGAGCCAGATGAAGTCTTCGAGCAGATCGAGTACGTCGGCGGCTTGTCCGGGTGCCGGCGCGGGGTCGAGCACGACGGTGATGTTGCCGAGCTTGCGGGCGACCTTGATCGCTTCGATGTTGGCTGCGGGCGGGACTTCACGCTGGAGCATCAGCACGCGGTGCCCGTCGCGGTCGCCCTGGAGCAGCAGGCTGTTGAGGGCGGCGAGTTCGTCCTTGCCGACGTCGTCGTTGGCACCGCCGTGGATGAGGATGCGGTTGTCGCCTTCTGCGTTGACGGTGATGTACGCGGTACCGGTGCGGCCGCTGCGGGTGACGTGTTGCCAGTCAACGCCGGCGGCGTCGAGGGCGCGGAGCAACTCGGCCCCGGCGTCATCGTCGCCGACCCGGCCGATCATCGTCGTCGCCGCCCCGGCCCGTGCTGCGGCGACCGCCTGGTTCGCGCCCTTGCCGCCGGGGGCGGTGCTGACGTGATGGATGTGCAGCGTCTCGCCCTCGGCCGGATGGCGGGCGACGTGGAGCGTGAGGTCGTGGTTGAGACTGCCGAGGACGAGGACGGGCATGGGGTCAGCGTACTCGGTCCGGCCTGGTCACTTAAGTGACCAGGCCCGAGTCGTTCTTCTCAACAACCTCGTCCTTGGTCGTTCGACGGAGCGTGAGATTAGGGTCGTCGGGGTGATCCTTCTCCTCGACCTGCTCGCGTTGGTAGACGACTTTCTCGGCCGGCTTGACGGCACGCTTTACATGACCGACCTGGCGGCCCAGCCAGCGGAAGAGGTTGTCGGGCTTGTCGGTCACGGTACCGAGTTTACCGTGAACCGATGGAGCTTTCGTTGCACGAACCGGAACTGGCGATCTGCCGACTCAGCGGCAGCACCGCCCGGCCCACATGGGCACGCGGCTCCTTTGTCAGTGTCACACGCACACCCACCGAGTTAAGCATCGTCTGCCCTGCCGTGGCATTACCGACGAAACGCTCGCCCAACATGCGGGTCAGCGTCGGCTGGAAAAGGTTGAGCATCGACGGGGAGTTGGACCTTGCATTGGTGGGCGTGCTCGCGGAACTGCTTGCGCCGTTGGCCCGGGCGCAGGTAAGTGTCTTTCCGATCGCGACGTTCGACACGGATCATGTGTTGGTGCAGGACGCCGACGCTGCGGTCGCCGCGTTGGAGGCGGCAGGGCACACGGTCAGGCAACGGCCGCAGCCGGGCTGACCGCGAGGAAGTTCTTGATCAGCCGGTCGCCGTGCTCGGTCATGAACGACTCAGGGTGGAACTGCACGCCGAAGATTGGGTGGGTCGCGTGCCGCAGGGCCATGACCTCGTCCTGATCCGTCCACGCGTCGACGAGCCAGTCGTCGGGCAACGAGCCGCGACGGACGATCAGCGAGTGGTAACGCATCGCGGTGAACGGCGAGGGGATGCCGGTGAAGAGGGCCGAGCCGTTGTGGTGGATGGCGTCGGTCTTGCCGTGCATGAGTCGGTCGGCGCGTTCGACGATGCCGCCGTGGACGTGAGCCATGCACTGGTGGCCGAGGCACACGCCGAGCGTCGGGACCGTCGGCCCGAGTGCCGCGATGAGGTCGTTGCTCACCCCGCCCTCGGTCGGCGTGCAAGGCCCCGGCGAGATGACGAGGTACTCCGGATTCATCGCCCGCGCCGCCTCGACGGTGATCTTGTCGTTACGCACGACTTCGACGTCAATGCCCGGCTGTGCCATGCCGATGAGGTGCACGAGGTTGAACGTGAACGAGTCGTAGTTGTCGATGAGCAAGAGCACGGCCGATTATTCCACTTTCACGATGGTGCCGCCGAGGACGTCGAGGACGGTTTGGAGCAGTTCGTCATCGCTGGCGTCGTAGTCGGTGGCGGACGGGGCGGGGGTGTCGTCAGGGTCAGACGCGGGCGGCGGGAGGGTTTCGTCGACGGCGATTTCAAGTGTGGCGGGCTTGCCGAGAAGGTCGGTCAGGGCGTCGGCGAGGAGCTTGGGGCGATCGCCGCGTTCGAGCATGGCGGCGTTGGTCGCGGCGGCGGTCGGGTAGCGGAGGGTGATCGCGGCGTCGGTTTGGTCTAGCGTCGCGCCGTCGAGCAGGCCGGGTAGCGCGGGGTGGGTCGGGGCGAGCTTGGTGCGCAGGCGTTGGAGAAGCGGCGCGTCGGGGTCGTCGGGCGGGGCGGCGGGTTTCGGCTGTTGAGCGGCGACCGGAGGGAGCTTCTCTTCGGGCGGCGGGGCGGACGGCGTTGGCTCTTGCGCGGGCGTCGGCGGAAGCTCCCTGCGGTCGCCGCTCAACGGACTTAAGCGCTCACTTTTTTTTTTGCCGACCCGTCCATCAACGCGCTCACCGGCGTGAACTGGCTCGCCAACGTCAAGCGCACCAGCGTCGCGTCGAGCAACGCCCGCCCCGTTCCGCCGCGGAGGCTGCGCTTGAGGTCTTCGAGGATCGCGATGTCCTGGGCGAGGTCGGCGGGCGAAAACTTCTCGGCCTGCTCGGCGAGCGTCGAACGCTCCAGCCCGGCCGGCTCGACAAGATCCGTGTCCTTGCCGCACGTGCCCATCAGCAGCAGGTCGCGCAGGTGATCCGATAGCGCGGTCACGAGCGATTCGCCGGACAGGCCGGCCGCGAGCATCGCCTCGGTCTGCTCCAGCACCTTGCTGATCTCGCCGGTGCCGATCGCGTCGGTCAGGTCGGCCAGCGCTTGTTGCCGCGGCATGCCGAGCATCTGCACGATGTGCTCGGCGGTGAGCTTTTCGCCCACGCTGAGCAGCCGATCGAGCAACGACAGCGCGTCTCGCATCGACCCGGCGCCGGCTTTCGCGACGAGCATCAATGCCTCGTCGTCGGCTTCGCGCTTCTCGGATCCGACCACGTCCTTCAAGTGCCCGGCGATCTCGCTTGTGGGGATGTTCCGGAAGTCGTACCGCTGCACCCGCGAGAGGATCGTCGCCGGCACACGCTCGGGTTCGGTCGTCGCGAGGATGAACTTCACGTGCCCCGGCGGCTCCTCCATCGTCTTGAGCAGCGCGTTGAACGCCGCCTTGGAGAGCATGTGGACCTCGTCGATGATGTAGACCTTGAACCGCGAGTGTGCCGGCCGGTACTGGGCGTTCTCGATGATCTCGCGGACGTTGTCGACGCCGGTGTTGCTGGCGGCGTCGATCTCGATGACGTCCAGGTCCTCGCCGCGGAAGATGCGCTGGGAGGCTTCGGACTCAGGGTCGAAGTCCGCCGCAGGGCCGTCACCTTCGGCCTGAAGCGCGGCGGCCATGATGCGGGCCATGGAGGTCTTGCCGACGCCGCGCGTGCCGCAGAAGAGGTAGGCGTGTGCAACGCGTCCGGTCTCGATCGCCTTCTTGAGCGTGAGCGCGACGTGCTCCTGCCCGACGACTTCGTCGAAGGTGCGCGATCGGTAGCGACGAGCGAGGACGGTGTAGGACATCAGCGGGTGGGATCGTAGCCGGTCGATCCCGACGGTTCACCGAGGCGAACGGTGTCGAGACGCAGGGTATCCAAGCCCATTCCACTTGGCCAAGTTATCACTGCCGCATGATCTGCGGGCCTTGTTGCGTGCCCTCGCGGCGTTGACGTTCGGATCGCTCCTGGATGTCGCGGATCAGTTCCTCGACGCTGAGGCTGCCGGCCGGCTGCTTGAAAGCGGTCTCGAACACGAAGCCCATGCCGTCGGCCTGGCTGCTGAGGTACGGGGCGACCTGTGGCCAGATGCGGATCTTGACGTTCTCGTCAAGGTTCATCCAGATCACGAGTTTCGTGTCCGGCGGCACCGGGTACGCGCTGTCGGTCAGGACGATCGACGCCGCCGTGTCGTACACCTGCTGGAACGGCGGGAGTTCCTGGCTGACGACGTCCTCGTTGATATCGAACTGCGCACGGAAACTCGCATAAATCCGCTTGGCGTTGTCGACGGAGTTTTGGGCCTGGGCGATGTCGCCCTCGCCAAGACCTTCGATGATCGAACGGATGAGCAGGGTTTGAACCGTTGCGACAGTGGCGTCGGGGTTTTCGAGGGTGTCGAGCAGGTCCTCCTCGATGAACGGGATCAGGTCCTTGTCGTATCGGGCGCCATATTCCGAGTCGGCGAAGCGTTCGGCCATGCGATCTTTAACGGCTTGGGCACCGTCAATGTCGCCGATGAAGTAGAGATCGCGGATGATGCCGTCGGTGAAGTTCCGCAGGCCGCTGCCGTAGAAGCGGTCAAGGTCACCGAGTCGATCGCCGAAGCGGTCTTGAGCTTCGCCAACAACTTGGATGTACACCTTGCCCCATTCGAGGTCGGTGGTTTGGCCGAACACGCCCAGGCGGGGGTCGAACATGATGCGTCCGGAGTTTTTGAGAGCCTGTGCCGCGAGAATGGCGTTGCGCTGGGTGTTGACCAGATCTTCGGGGAGGTCGTCGCGATCCTCGTACTGCTCCCACATGCGGTCGACCCCGTAGGTCGACCAGTAGAGCGAGTGGGATGCGGGGTGCCGCCAATCGACCGGGGTGTAACGAATGCCAAGCTCACCCATCCGGGCCGGGTCCATGTGATACGGCGAGGAGCTGATTACTTTCTTCCGGGCCCAGGCAAGCACGGCGGCACGAGTTTCGTCGGCGATCCACGGAGTGGCCGGCGCGTATTCGAAACGATCACGAATGTCCTGGTCGCCCAGTTCGATGTCGTCGAGCGTCCGGGATTGGATCGGCGGTCCGTGGACGCCGTCCTCGTTGAACCCTCCCTCGCAAATGTGTGGGTTGCTCTCGTCTTCGGGGTGGAAGTCGTGCCATTCATAAGCCATGGCTCCAAGGAACCGACGCGGGTTCAACTCGGCCTCATAGCTGCGTGCCCAAACCGCAGCCACCTCGCCATTGGGCATGCCGGCGACGGCCTCATCGAGACTCTCCGGTGCCGCGGCGATTTCGTCGAAGAACGCCTTGTAGGCTTCCGCGTCGTCCAGTGGTGGCTCGCCGCCGAGAATCTCGCTCCATTCGGTAGCCACCTGGCGCTTGTAGAACTGGTTGGCGTCGTCCTGGAAACCTTGCACTTTGTGCAGGTAAATCCACGACAGCTGGCGGTAGAGCGCGAGTGCGTCCGGGTTGTAGAAGATACCCTTATCGCGGAGTTGGTTGATGCCGTTCTCGACCCACATCCACCGCTCGCTGGGCGTGTGGGTGCCGACACTGACGTTGTACGCGGTGTTCCAGGAGGCGTACTCCCAGACCTTGGCCTGGTTGGGCTGGAGGGTGGTGATCAGGTCGGTCAGCTGCATGACCTCGGCGTAGCGGCCCTCGTTTTTGAGGTATTCGGCCCGCTGCCAAAGTGCCATGACGGCCACGCCGCGGAAGGTGCCGAGCAGCGCGTTGGTCACCACGGCGTCGGCCGGCAAGGCGCGGTCAATGTCGGACACGGTCAACTGCAGGTCCGAGCGTTGCCGGTTGATCGGCTTGGACAGACCCGCAGCCCCAATCCAGGCGGCGACCGAGACGGCCAACGCCACGAGAATCGTCAACAAGCGTGTTCCCATAGCCCTGATTATACGCCAATAAGCCGGCGAGGTTTCGCTCATCCGTCGGGTAATTGATCCATCATGCCCGGCGGCAACCCCGCTTCACCGGCCAGCTTGGCCATTTCTTCGCGGATGAGGGCTTGGGCCTTTCCCTGGGCGGCGGTGACGGCCGCGATGATCAGGTCCTGGAGCAGTTCGACGTCGGTACCGCCAAGGTCGCCGGTGCCCAGCCGGTCCGAATCAATCTTGAGATTGACGAGTTCGAGCTTGCCGTTGACCGTCGCCTCGACCATCCCGGCACCGGCGTCGCCGGTGATCCGCTTGGACTCCATCTCGGCCTGCATCTGTTGGATCTTCGCTTGGGCCTCCTTGGCCTTGGCGAGCATGCCGGGGAGTTGGGAGAGGTTCTTGAGGTTGTCGAACATGGACGACGATAGGGTCGGGCGGGCTGGAAAAAGTGACCGCCGCCCCGGGGTGAGGGCGGCGGTCGGGCATGGTTCCGGCTCTGGGTGGGGTCAGGTGGGTATGAGCCGGAATCTCGGGCAGTCGCTATACGGGCTGCAAACCTTGGGCCAGAACTCTCCCGATCGAACTTCGGTCGCCTTTGACATCGCTCAGCCCGTGTAGGCAAAACGCCACACCGACAACACGCCGGACCGATCCGCCCGAACCAGGTCAACCTGTCTGCGTCCAAACGGGCGTACGCACCGCAAAGATCATCCCGGCCAATCGCTGTGGTTTGCGGATGTCGGATTTGAAGAGCGTTTTGGGTAAACTCTGGCCGGCCCGGCGCCGCATCGCCGCGACCCTTCCGATGACCAATGCGAACGGGGCTGTCCAAGAAGGAGCTGTAGGGATGAACCAACCCAAGGATCAAACCGGCGGCATGTCCGGCTGCGGCGAGGATGGCTGCGGCAATACGTCCGGCGAGACACGCCCGGCCCACACCAACGGGCACCTTAATCTCCCTCACGAAGAAGCGATGCGGGCCGACGCCCGGACCGACTCGGTTGCGGGAGATGCGATGCTGTTGTTCAAGGTCGCCGGCATGACGTGCCACCGCTGCGAGGACGCCGTCGGCGAGGCCTTGCGCGGCGTTCGTGGCGTGAAGGAAGCCGAGATCGACTTCAACAGCGGCTCGGCCAGCGTCCTCTACGACCCCAAAGTCGCTGAACCCGCCGCTCTTGCCGAGGCCATCAACGACAGCGGCTACGACGTGGTCAGCTTTCAGAAACTCGGCGGCAAGTGATGGGCCTTTCACACCTCGACGCCGATGGCAATGCCCGCATGGTCGACGTCTCGGCCAAGCCTGACACGCCGCGCGGTGCGACGGCGGAAGGCTTCGTTCGTCTTCAGCCCGAAACGGCCGAGATGATTCGCACCGGTGATGTGCCCAAAGGCGATGTCCTGACGGTCGCTCGTATCGCCGGCATTCAGGCGGCCAAGCGGACCCACGAACTCATTCCGCTCTGCCACGCGTTGGCGTTGAGTCATCTGGGCGTCGAGTTCGATTGGGTTGGCGACGATCTACGCATCACGGCGACGGCGCGAACGACCGGCCCGACCGGCGTCGAGATGGAGGCGCTCACCGCCGTGAACGTGGCCGCTCTGACCGTTTACGACATGGTCAAGGCTGTCGATCGCGCTGCCAATATCGACGGTGTTCGGCTCGTCGCCAAGTCCGGCGGCAAGAGCGGAACGTGGTCTGCCGACGCCGGTTGATACACTGCCGCGTGGAACTCGACTTCATCCAACTCACTCCGCAGCAACGGTACAAGTTGCTGGCGGGTTTGATCGTGCCGCGGCCGATCGCGCTGGTGACCAGCCGCGATGCCGAGGGGAATCTCAACGCCGCGCCGTTCAGTTTTTTCAACTGCGTCGGCTCCGATCCCGCGCTGGTGATCCTGTCGGTCGGCAACCGCGCCGCCGACACCCCCAAGGACACCGCCGCGAACATCGAAACCACCGGCGCGTTCGTCGTGAACATGGTCGATGAGCCGATGGCGGAGCGGATGAATGCGACAGCCGGCCCGTTCCCGCCGGAGGTGAACGAACTGGACGAGGTTGGCTTCGCGTCCGCCGACATGCCCGGCATCGACATCCCCCGCATCGCCGAGAGCCCGGCGAGCTTCGCATGCCGGCATCACAGCACCCAACACATCGGCAACAACCGCATCATTCTCGGCGAAGTCACCGCCGCCTTCGTCCGTGACGGTCTGGTCGATCCGGCCTCGCTGCGGGTCGATGTGACACGGTTGACGATGGTTGGCCGGATGGCGAGTCCGGGCTGGTACTGTCGAACGACGGACCGCTTCGAACTCGATCGGCCATAAACACAGAGCCGCCCGGCGATACTCATGCATCGCCGGGCGGGGGTTGCTGCGAAAGCTGTGAGGCTTAGGCGCGACGGCGACGGATCAGACCGAGGCCGGCGACCGAAAGCAGGCCAAGGCTGGCCGGCTCCGGGATGACGGCGACGGTTACAACGCCGTCAGAATCGAAGTTGACGACAAACTCTGTCGGCAGGTCATCAAGAACTTCGACTTCTCCGAGGGTGCCACCGAAAACCGTGTTGAAGGGGCCGACCACGACGGTGTACACACCGTCGCCCGGGTAGGGACCGGTCTCAACGAGGTCGGTGTCGATCGGTGAGTCAACACCGAAGTCGAGCAGACTTTCGGTCTCACCATCGCCGAATGATCCGAAGTCGTCGTTGCTGGCGATCAGCGTTGCCGACGGGCCGACGCCGTCGTACAGGCCGAGTTCGGTGTCATTGCCAAAGAAGCCCGCGTTGGTTGATCCGATCGTGTCGATGACGAGGGTGGTACCACCGCTGACTTCGATCTCGATGGCGGCGAACTCGAAGGCGCCAAGGCTGCCGGTGACAGTCTGGGCGGAGGCCGACGACGCAGCGATCAGCGTGGCGGCGGCTGCCGCGGTAAGAAGGTGCTTCATGTCTCTGCTTTCTCTCTCTTCACGCCTAGAGGGGCATACCACGAGCAGGCTGGCGTGAGGGCCAGTTCGTGGGAGTTGGGTTGGCAACAGGTGATTGAGCCGTCTGCCAGAATCGGCTTGGGCTGCATTCTCTCCACCCGTTCGTGGCACAAAGTAACGAAAGCGGGTCTTAACGCAAGGAAAATCGCAACTTATCGGACTAGGTCATGTCTTCTGGCCGTCGAAGGCCGATTCGCACGTTTCAGGACAGCGTTTTCGTCGCCCGTGCGACGGCATGGGATCCGAGGCACTTGCGTAGCGCCCGCTTGATTCCGGTCGCGTCCAAGCCGGCTTCTTCGAGTTGCTGCGTGCGCGACATGTGGCCGATGAGGCGGTCGGGGTGGCCCAAGCGGGTGATGTGATGGGTCGGCAGGCCGTGGGCTTCGGCGTGTTCGAGGACGGCGGTGCCGAAGCCGTTGACGACGGCGTGGTCTTCGAGGGTGAGGACCGGCTTTCCGGTGGCCAGGACGCGCTTGAGCATCGCGGCGTCGAGTGGCTTGCAGAAGCGGGCGTCGATGACTTCGACGTGGACGCCGTCGGCTTCGAGTTCGCAGGCCGCGGCGATGGCGTCGGCGGCGAGGGTGCCGTAGCTGAGGATGTACGCGTCGGCGTTTTCGGCGTTGTTGTTGACTGGGCGGATCACGCGGCTCTTGCCGAGTTCCAACGGCTCGTCGGCGTAGTCGGCCGGGACGTTGTCACGCGGGTAGCGCAGGGCGGTGACGTGGGTCTGCTGCAGCGCGAGGCGGAGCATCTTCTTCAGGTCCGCCTCGTCGGCCGGGGCCACGAGCACCGCGTTGGGCATCGGGCGCAGGAACGCCTGGTCGCAGAACCCGTGATGCACCGCGCCGTCACTGCCGACATAGCCGGCCCGGTCCATGCCCAGCACCAACGGCAAGTCGTTGAGCGTGACTTCCTGCCAGAGCTGGTCGAACGCCCGCTGCGTGAACGTCGAGTAGATGCCAGCGACGGGTTTGAGGCCGGACTTGGCCATGCCGGCGGCCATCGCGACCAAATGTGATTCACAGATGCCGGTGTCGAGGAAGCGTTCGGGGTGAGCTTTGGCAAAGCGGGAAAGCCCGGTGCCATCGGGCATCGCGGCGGTGAGGGCCCAGATCTTCGGTTCCTCGTCGGCCAGTTCGATCACCGCATCCGCGAACGCCTCGGTCCAGGTGCGGCCCTTCTTCGGAATCTCCACGCGGCAGCCGTTGACCGTGAAGGCCGCGGGGCTGTGCATCTTGGTCGGGTCGGTTGTCGCGACGTCGACGCCGTGGCCTTTTTTGGTTTTGACGTGCAGTAGGACCGGGCGGTCGACGTGCTTGATCTCGCCAAGGAAGTTCACGAGTCCCGGCAGGTCGTGGCCGTCGATCGGGCCCATGTACTTGATGCCGAGCGCCTCGAAGACGCCGCCGGCCCAGATCGCGCCCTTCACGCCCTCGGTGACCGAGTGGTAGGCGGCCTGGAGCGCGTCGCCGATGCCACCGGGCATCTGGTCGAGGATCTTCTTGCTGACCTTCTTGAAGTCGTCATAGGTCGTGGAGACGCGGATGCGTTCGAGATACTCCGCCAGTGCACCTTGCGGGCCGGAGATGCTCATGCCGTTGTCGTTGAGGATGATGAGCAGCTGGCGATCGAGCGTCCCGGCGTTGTTGAGGCCTTCGAAGGCAAGACCGTTGACGATCGACGCATCGCCGACCATGGCGACGACATGGTTCTTCTTGCCGAGTGCTTCGTCGCCTCGGGCCATGCCTACGGCGGTGCTGATCGCGGTGCCGGCGTGGCCGACGGCGAACAGGTCGTAGTCCGACTCGTCGGGCATCGGGAAGCCGCCGACGCCGTCACGCTTGCGCAACCGCTCGAACCCGGCGACCCGCCCGGTGAGCATCTTGTGCGGGTAGCACTGGTGGCCCACGTCGAAGAGCAGGCGGTCCGGGCCGGTCGGGTGCTTGCCGAAGTCGTAGACGTAGTGCAGGGCGGTGGTGAGCTCGACGACGCCGAGGTTGGACGCGAGGTGTCCACCGTGGGTGGAGACGGCTTGGTAGATCTCACTGCGGATGTCGGCCGCGACCTGCTCGAGCTGGGTGATGTCCAGGGATTTCAGATCGGCCGGTGACTTGATTCGCGGCAAGATCGGTTCGCCGGTCGGTTTCGCGGCGGCGGGGACATCATCAGCATCGGTACGGTCGGCCATGGTGGTGGGGGCGTGGCGGTGATCTACCGCACATAACAACTATACGGTGGCCGACGCTCCGGGGACGGTCATGTATCGGTCGGGCGCAGGTTTCATCATTTGCGTCGGCTGGAGGTTGTCTGCGGCCGACCCACCCATTCAAGCCCCCGGCGGTTTGCCGGCGTAGAGAGCGTTGAAGCCACCGCCGCGCGTGATGGCGATTTCGTAAAGACGCTTGGCCAACTGGCGAAGGTGCAGTTGGTCGTGTGCGAGCCAACTCGTGAGCAGGTCGCCGGCGGTGATCGGCCAACGCTGGTGCGGATGGACGGCCTCCCAATCGCACGCCGCCGCGTCGAGGCCACGCAGCCAGTCCAGCGAGGTGGCCCGTTCGTTGCGGAACGCGTCGATGGATTGTTTCAGTTCGCGTTCGAGGTAGTTGCGTGCGTCGGCGGAGCCTGCGGGGTCGATCTCGGGCCAGCGTTGCTCAGGGTCTTCGAGCGTGAGACGTAGCCGTTGGCGAAAGTCCTCGGTCTCCTCATCCGCAAGGTGGCAGACAATCTCGATGATCGCCCATTGCCCCTCGGGACCGCGCTGGCGGGCTTCGTCGGGGGTGACGCCGTTCAGCAGCGCCGGCAAGACCGCCGGCATCCGCGCGAGTTTCTCGATGCACCGGTCAAGATCGGGCGTGGGCATCACCCCAGCTTATCGCGTGCCGCAAACACACCAAGCACGTCATCCGACGTGCTTGGTGCTTGGACTGGAAGTCTGGTGTTGTGATTGGTTATCGACGACGACGCAGGAGCATCGGTGCGACGAGTCCGGCCAGGCCGAGCGTGGCGGGCTCGGGGATAACGTCGATCACGATCTCAAGGCCGGCCGTCTTCTTCTGGATCAACGCGCTGCCGCCTTCGGAGTCGGCTTGGAGCGTGTTGTTGTAGATGACGGTGACTTCGGTGATGCCCGCCGGCAGGTCGATCATGACCATGCCGTCGTAAAGGCCCGAGCCGGCGGTCGCGATCGGCATGGGCTGGCTGGTCGTCAGCAGGTCCGAAAGACCGGTGAGCGGTAGGCCATCGCCAAGGAGGAACAGGGCACCGCTGACCTGCACCGAACCGGCACCAAGAATGGCGAAGTCGCCGAGCTCACCGATGGTGATCTTGTCGATCGTCTGGCCGGGGTTGGCGGTGATGGTGACCTCGAGGCGGTCGGTGGTCGACACCGAGATGTCATCGTCGACATCATCGACGGCGATGAAGGCGTCGGGCGAGAAGGCAAAGCCGTCGTCGCTCACCACGTCGGGGCTGCCGAAGAGTCCGTTGTCGGACCCCCCGCCAGAGAACGAGAAGCTGGACGTCGAACCGCTCGGGACATCCCACGGGATGAACGCGGCATCGGCGGTCGCCGAAAAACCAACAAGCGCAATTGCAGACACAGCCGCTGCGCGGAAAGGCGTAATCATTAGATTCTCCCTCGTTTCCAGTCCGGGTAACAACGGCACCCTCATGCCGTACAGCTTGCAGACTATACCGGACCATCATCACACGCAAGCGCAAATCTTGGCCAATCCGTACCCATGTCGTCACGGCCGGTGGCGGCTAGATATTGCCCTTGCAAGCATTTGCGGGCCTGCCCGTGGGGGTCACCGGTCGCGGTCGGCCACGAACCGGGCCAACTCACGCAAACTTATTGCCAACTCCCCGAACGACTCCAGCGTGTCAACCGCCGCTGCGAGTTGCTGGTCGGCCGCCGCCCTGGCCCCGTCGACGCCCAGAAGGGCGGGATAGGTGTTTTTCCCGGCGGCGACGTCCTTGCCCGTTGCCTTGCCGGTCTTCTCGGCGGTGGATGTGGCGTCGAGCAGGTCGTCGGTGATCTGAAACGCCAGCCCGAGGTGCCGACCGTAGCGCGTCGCTGCCAGCAGCACATCGGCACCGCCACCCGCCGCCATCACCCCCAGCCGACACGCCGCCGTGAGCAGAGCCCCGGTCTTGCGGCGGTGTACGTCCTGCAGTTGTTCGAGCGCGAGCGTCTGCCCCTCCGCGGCGATATCGAGCATCTGGCCACCGATCATCCCGATCGGCCCGGATGCACGTGCCAACTCCACGCAAAGGCCCGCATCCCCGTCGCGCGCCAGCAGCTCGAACGCCATCGTGACCAGCGCGTCGCCGACCAGGATCGCGGTCGCTTCGTCGTAGGCTTTGTGAACCGTCGGCCGGCCGCGACGCAGGTCGTCATCGTCCATGGCCGGCAGGTCGTCATGCACCAGCGAGAACGTGTGGATCAGTTCGATCGCGACGGCGGCGGCAAGCGCCTTGGGGGCAGGGGCGGCGTCGAGCGCTTGGCCGTTGGCCAGTGCAGCGAAACGAAGCACGAGCGCCGGCCGCAGCCGCTTGCCGCCGGCGGTCACGCTGTACTGCAACGCCTCCCAAAGTCGACCCGGCACATCGACACGGCTCGCACTCAGCAGGCCCGCCAGAGCCTCGTTGACCGTCTCCGCATCGCGTTGCAACCACTCCACCGGCATGTCGCATGGTAGAGCGATTCGGCTCAGGAGATTTCATCGGGATCAGCACCACAGCCGGAGGTGTGGTACCGGCGCATGATGAACGCGATTGGGCTCATCCCCGATCGATCCCGAACGTTTCATAGTCAAACTCATCAATCTGTCGCAAACGTTCAACCGATTCGCTGGCGGCGGTGCGATCGTCTTGCTCCAACGCCTTGCGTAGCACCTCAAGTTCTTTGCTCGTGGCGTCGGTGAAGTCGCTGTATACACCGGCCGTCTCGAACCACTTTTCGTCATCGGTGATGTGGTCAATATACTTGGGGATCACCAGCCCTGCCTGCCTGAACAACTCGATCAGGATGTCGGTGCATTCGAGCAGTTCGGTCTGATCCCCCTCCGCGACGTTGAGCTTCAGGAACTCGTACTGCTTGGCGACTTCCTTCATGAGGTCGTTCAGGGAGTCGTACTTTTTGACGGACACCTTTGTCTTGGTGCTATTGGGTGTTTCGGTGGTTGTCGTTGTCGCTCTGTTGGTTGATTCTTCTTCGCAACCGCTGGCCAGGAGAAGGCTGACGAGGAGCAGCGGTGCGGCGAGCAGGGGCGTGGCGATCCGGCGGTTGCGTGCGTTCATTGCCGCATGCTACTCGACGGGGATCATGTCCGCCGGTCCGTTCTCCAACTCCGGCAGCAATGCCACGTCCGGCGCCCGGCCGTTACGTGCCGCGTCGATCCAGTCCTTGAGCGGGCCGCCATCGAGATAGCGTTGGAAGTCGGTACCAGGACAGCCGGTGTTGGCGACGTCCATGTGCGAGACGAGGTCGTCGGTCGGCATATCGACTGTCTCGGCAAGGTGCGCGACGAGTGCGACGGTGGCCCGGAGTTGTTCGAGCGACACGCGCTGCTCGTCGAAGTTGCCCCAAAGTTGGACGTTGATGTAGCCGGCGGTGTCGAAGTCGGTGTTGGTGTCGGGGCGATACTTCATGTCTCGCCCCTCGAAGATCCGCCCGTCCGGTGCAATGAGGAAGTGGTACGGCACGTCGTGCCAGCCGCGTTCACGCATGCCCCAGGTCTGGAGGTTCTTGATCTTGACTGCCGGGTTGTCGCCGGCCTCCCAAGTCACGCCGGCATGGTGCAACAGCACCGTCGTCGGCTCGTGCAGGTACTCATCGGGAAAGGCTTGCGGTGTCGAGTTCCACTGCTCCGCGGCGATGATCGCCGGCATGTTGGGTTGCGTCGTCGGCGCGAGGAGGCAGAGGAGAAGCGTGAGCATCGTGTTCAGACTAACAGACCAAAGCCCACGGCTTTAGCCGTGGGTCGGCAGCGAAGAACGGTCTTGCCGACCCACGCCTGAAGGCGTGGGCTTTCAAGAGCGATCGTTGACAATCCGCCACGCGGTTCGGTAGAAGTTCGTGTGTGCCCGCTTGGAACCACTGGTACCACGTCACTGCCAGTACCTATGGCACGTGGCTCCACGGTTCCGCTTTTGGTTTTCGCACACGGCACCATCGCGAACATATTCCGTTCGACTACAAGCACCCTCCACCAGCCAACGCGTTCGACCATCGCCGTGCGGCGGTCCGGCGATCGATGTCGCGAGCCCCAGTCCATGTGCCGAGCTCGGCGGCGTTGGTCGCCTGCCGGTTGATCGCTCGCTCACTGTGTGCCGATGGCCAAGCTTGGGTTTGTTTGACGCTCGACGACCATCACCTGCACGCGCTGGTGAAATGCGTCGACGACAATCCGCGACATTGGATCGGTCGAGCGAAAGGGCGAACAGCGCGTCATCTGTCGAGGATCGGGATCACGCGGCAGGGCGGTGTGTTTGCCAAGCGGGGTTTGTGCAAGCCGATTGAGAATCGGGAGCATCAACTGGCCGTTGTGCCGTACATCATGGATCACACGAAGCGTGGTGCAGCGGGGATTCTGTGTTTGCCTGATCGGACGTTGTTGCACGATCCAGCGGCATTGCCGACCCACGGCTGAAGCCGTGGGCTTTGGCGACGCATACCAAAAGCCCACGCCTTCAGGCGTGGGTCGGCCGCGAGGTCCGATACTCAGAACGCATCGATCCCGCTCGCCAGGTTCCTGAAGCTCGTCGTCTTGTTGTCGAACATCAGCTTCACCGTGCCGGTCGGGCCGTTGCGTTGTTTGGCGACGATCACCTCCGCTTCGTTGCTCGGGACGAAGTCGGGCTGGGTCTGATTGTAGTAATCCTCGCGGTGCAGGAGCATGACGACGTCGGCGTCCTGCTCGATGGAGCCCGACTCGCGCAGGTCGCTCATGCGGGGGCGGTGGCCGTCGCGGCCTTCGGACTGGCGGTTGAGCTGACTCAGGCAAATCACCGGCACTTCCAACTCTCGTGCGATCGCCTTGATGCCGCGGCTGATCTCGCTGATCTGCTGCTGGCGTGACTCGGGGCCGGGGTTGTCCATCAGCTGCATGTAGTCGATCATCACGAGCTGAATCTGGTGTTGGCGGTGCAGGCGTCGGCACTTGGCGCGGAGCTCCAGCAGCGTCAGGCCGGCCGAGTCGTCGACCCAGACGGGGTACTTGTCCAACTCATTCACCACCTGTGCGAGGCGTTGGTACTCCTCGTGGTTGAGCATGCCCTTGCGGACGCGCTGCGCGTCGATGCCGGCCCGGCTGCAGAGCATCCGCTGGGCGAGCTGCTGCTTGGACATTTCCAGGCTGAAGACCGCGCACGGCACCTGCTTGGCCGCGACGTTCTGCACGATGTTCATCGCGAAGGCGGTCTTACCCATCGACGGCCGGGCCGCGACGATGAGCATCTCGCCCTTCTGCAGGCCGTTGAGCATTTCGTCGAGATCGGTGTAGTCGGTGTCGATGCCGCGATGGCCACGCTCGTAGAGCATGTCGTACACGTCCATCGCGACGTTGCCGAGCTTGGACATGTCGCCCGAAACTTTCTCCTGGGCGATCTCGAAGAACCGACGCTCGGCGACTTCGAGCACGTTCTCGGCCTTGTCGTGCGAGCCGTAGCAGTCCTGCAACACCTCGTCGGACGCCTTGATCAGCCGACGCAGGATCTGCTTTTCCTTGACGATCTGCGCGTAGTGCTTGGCGTGGGCGGCGGATGGGACGGAGCCGAGGATATTGGCGAGGAACTCCGCGCCGCCGAGGCGTTCGTACTGGTCGCGCTTCACCAACTCGTCGCGGACGATGACGGTGTCGCACGCGCGGTTCTCGTTGTAGAGCGCGACGATGATCTCGTAGACCAGTCCGTGCTCGGGGAGGTAGAACGTCTCCTTGGTGAGCATCGGCGCGATGTCGCCGACGACGTCGCGGTCGAGCATCAGCGACGCCAGCAGGCACATCTCCGCGACGATGTCGTTGGGTGGCAGGCGGACGTCGTTGGTGGTGGGAGCGGTCTCTGCCGGAACCTCCCGGCGGACTGGCGCGCGGCCGTTGGAGCCGTTGGTGTTCGGGGTGGATTCGCTCTGCAGTTCCGCCATGAAAGTTCCTCCGTGACGCCCGGCGTGGGGCAGTTCGGTCCGTCGGGCAAGGGTATGCGCGGTGGTGTCGGGCACGTCCGAGAATGTGCGAGCGCGCCAGGTTGTACACGACCGGTGGGTGTGTACGAGACCCGCCCACACCAACTCAAAAACACCGCCGCGACCCGAGGGCCACGGCGGTGTCGGTGAATCGCAGCTTGTTCGTAAGCGCTCAACGCCGACGAAGCACGATCAGCCCGAGCAGCCCACCGCCGGCGAGGACGGAGAGGGGTTCGGGGATGGCGGTGAACGTCGCGAAGTCGTTGGTCAGCAGCGTAACCGGATTTTGGCCGATGTTGCCCGACGGGACGGTCGTACCCGAGACGCCGACGAACTCGTCCGAGCGGAACGCGTTGCTCGAGTTCAGGTAGGTGACGACGAAGTCGAAGCTGTCGCCCGCGGAGAGGCCGATATTCGAGAGATTGAAGTCGATCTCGGTGTTGTTGCTGTCGGCGGCGTTCCGGTTGGCACTGGCGACGAAGGTCAATGACCCGTCGCTGTTGATCTGGAACAAGCCGGCAAACCCGGTGTCGATGGCGATCGCGAAATCGGCGAAGAAGGTGGGTGCAAAGGTGATCTCGCTCTCGTTGCCGCCGCCGTCACCGCTGATCGCGCTGCGGCCCGGGTCGGAGGTGTCCTCGATCGTGGTGGTCGAGTTGAGCCCGACGCCGCCGATCGAGTCAATATAAATCACGGCCGCGTCGTTGAACGACCCGGCGGAGGCAATCCCGATATTGACGTTGCCGGCCGTGTCCGAGTCGATGGCGAACGAGCTACCCAGGCCGATCACGTCACCAAACCCGCTGTTGATGCCGGCAGTGGACTGGCTGTATTCGCCCGGAAGGCCGACGATTCCGTCATTGACGGCGGTGCCGGCCGTCGTGTCGACGAGCGTGACGTTCGCCGCGAACGACGTTGCCGCTGAGATGGAAAGAGCCGCCAAGGCGGCTGTGAGACGCACATGCATGAGATTCTCCTCTGGACCGATTTCCGTAAACGACATCCACAGCCTCCTCAGGCCGATATGGACGTATTGAACCGGTTCAAACCGAAAAATATCGCGAAATCATGGCGTGGTCAAGGTGGCCTGACGGGCGGAAGACAACCAGCCGGGCCGGCTTCTTTTAACTACTTTGATATCAACCCGTTAGCACGATCGCGACGAGGATCAGGTTGGCCAGGATGCTCACGACGCCGAGGCCGAGGATGGCGAGAACGCCGGGGTTTTCCCAGATGTTGGGTTGGTCGACGGGGTTCAGGTCGACGGTGCGTTGGCCGGCGTTGGCCTCGGCTTCGGCGAGGGCCTCGAAATCGACGGCCCGGCGGGCGTGGATCGGCGGCTCGCCGTCCTTAACGCGTCTTAGGTCCTGAAGCAGGTCTTCGGTGTGCTGGTACCGCTCGTTGCGGTCCTTTTTCATGCAGACTTCGATGACCTCGCTGATCCCGGTGCCGAGCACGACGTTGACGTGGTCCGGCGGGGTGAGCGGCTCTTTCAGGTGCTTGTGCATGACTGCCGAAGGCGAATCCCCCTCGTAGGGCGGACGACCGACGGCCAAGTGCCAGAGCGTCGCCCCCAGCGAGTAGATGTCGGCCCGGTAGTCGATGTCGATCTCGCCGCGGATTTGCTCGGGGGAGATGTAGTAGGGCGTGCCGTAGGCCTTGCCGGCCTCGGACTCGGCGGCTTTTACGTCGTCCTTGGCCCGGGCCAGACCCAGATCGGTGAGCTTGGCGATGCCGTTGGGGGAGAGGACGATGTTCTTGGGCTTGACGTCGCGGTGGAGCATGCCCCGCTTGTGGGCGTGGGAGAGCGCCGAGGCCATCTGGATGCCGATGTCGATGACTTCGGCCTCGGAGAAGGTCTTGTTCTCCCCGACAGGCGGGGCCTGCATCATGTCGTAGAGCGACGGACCTTCGAGCCACTCCATGACGAAGAAGTGGTAGCCGTCGGGCGTGGAGCCGACGTCGATCGCCTGGACGATGTTGTTGTGCGACAGCTTCGCCGCCGCCTGCCCCTCGCGGTAGAACCGTTCCACGAAGTCGGCGTTGTCGCTGACCTTTTTCGGCAAGACTTTGACCGCGACGATGCGATCGAGCGAGACTTGCTTGGCCTTGTACACCTTGGCCATCGCGCCCTTGCCGGCCTCGGTGATGAGCTGGTAGCCGGGGATTCGGCTGGACTTGCGCGACTCGATCTGGTGGCGAATCCGCTTCGCCTGGTTGCTCGTGATGAAGTTGTTTTCGACCAGCAGGTCCGCGAGCGACCGCTGCATGGGGTCGGAGGAGTTGTTTTGCTGCTCGCGGCAATATTCGACCTCGGTGGCCGTTGCGAGACCGGAGTCGGTGACGAACTTGCCGACGTCTTGGTCGTTGACCGGCGGCTTGGTCGGAGCGGGGGCCATCAGGCCGGAGCCGCTGTCGGAGGGCGTGGTGGGGCGTGAGCCGGAAAGCGATTCGACCCGGCTGCCCGATAGTGACTCGGCCACGGGCTTCGAGTCCGCTGGCCTCGGATTCGGCGGTGGTGCCTCCTCCGTGGCGGTGGTCTTGGCGGGCGGGATGGGTTCTTGTTCCGGCATTGGTCGGACCCACGGGTCGAACAACGGCGTCAAATTCAGGGCCGATCTGGCGATCGACCGCCGGCGACCGCGCGTCGTCGGCATCCAAAGTCCCCGGTGTTCAGCCGGCCGCCTGAAACTTCTACGGCGTTGGCGGATGTGTGGTTTACACGAACTCCGTCGCAAGACAAATTTAATCGAT